>DCST01000014.1 GCA_002325765.1 bacterium UBA1459
GTAAAATTAGAATTATTTAATTGAGAAGAAGATAATTTATTCGCAATGTCAAATAATTTAGTAAAATTAGAATGATTTAATTGATCAAAAGATAAATAAGGGGCAATACTTTGAAGATCTTGAGTACTAAGAAAATTTAATTGAGTAATAGAAAAATATTTAGGAGGAATATTATCAAGTAATCTTTGTCCATTACTATCTGGATATTTATTTGTTAATTGAGAAAGAGTAAGATATGGAACTAAATTTCTATCACTTTTTGGATCTATTTCTATATAATTACTTCCATCTTTTACTTTATATAATTGTTCATATAATGCTATACAATTTCCATATATTTTCATTATTATTATCATTTTTTATTTTCCTTTTTCTTTATTTCTTTTTTCTTAATTTGATGAAATTATTATATATCAAAATTATTTATTAATAATTATGATTTTTTTGATATATGTAATTAAAAAATATAATAAAATTTTATAGTGAACAAGCCAATAAAATTTTTGAGAGGAAAACATTCTATTATGGCAGCTGCATCTAATATAAATAGACCTAAAAGAGTGTTTCATGGATCTTTAGAATTATATAAAAAATGGAATTTAAAATATTATAATGTATTTCATGTATTATCTTCTCGTAATGAATTGGAAGTAAATGAATACTATATTAAATATTCCTTAGAAGAAACTTGTAAAAATAACAAAATACTACTTATTGACCATATTGAAGATCCTCGTAACCTAGGTAGTATTATTAGATCTGCTGCAGCTTTTGGATATAATATACTTTTAAGAGAGCGCTGTCCAATAAATGAAACAGTAGTGCATTGTGCATCTGGAGGTATTGAACATGTAAAAATTACTGTTATAAAAAATACAAAGGAAATATTAAATAGATTAAAAGGTTTAGGATTTTTTCTAATAGGTTTAGATGAAAGAGCTGAAGATATTACATCATTTACACATACAGAAAAGTTTATTTTATGTATAGGATCTGAATCAGGATTATCGGAACTAGTAAAAAACTCATGCGATGTAATGTTAAAATTAAAAACAAAATCTATATTCACAACATTAAATGCATCTGTTGCGGCTTCACTTGCTATGTGTCATTTTCAATAACTTTTAAAAATTATATTGTATAATTACTGTTATGAGACAAATATTACTTCAAGAAAGAGAAAATAAAACAATACAAAATACATTTGATAAAAAGAAAAAAATTATCAGTTTTTCCAGAGGGTCAAAATATAAAATTAAGAAGAAAAATAATGGAAAGAATATTATTTGCTCTTTTATTTCTGATTTAGAGCATATACCAGTATGTATCTATAATACAAAACATAACTATAATGCTCAGTTTTCATTACCAGTAAACGAGATACCAAGAATTAATAATCCTTATGGAGAATTATTTGAACTTATTACACCAAATGAAAAATTTACAGCAATTATAAAAGAAGTGCAAATACATCCTGTGGCAATGAATGCTATGAATAATAGAGAAAGACAAATTATTCATATGGATTTTATGAGAATTTATGAATCAAAAGTAAAAATAAAAGCAAAAATTAAAATAATTAATGCAAATATTTGCCCTGGTTTAAAAATGAAAGGAGTATTATTTGTTCCTTCTTATTTTATTAATATAGAATGTCCTGTAGATAATATTATCAATGAAATTATATGTGATATTCAAAATCTACAAAAAGGACAAAAAATAAAAGCAAAAGATCTTAATTTAACTTCTATCAACTCAGAGCAAGTTATTGTTACAATATTAGATAAATAATATATATAATATATTTATGATATATTTCTATATACTGTATTCACATGATAATTTAAATGATAAAAAAGCAGCTATACTTATTAGAAATAAAACTAGTGATATCTCAAAAGCAACCAACTTTATTAATCAAAATATTAATGATAATGTTAATACTGAAGATATTATAGCAGATAAGGACAAAGAAGAAGAAATTATTATTATTAAAAAAAAGTCTAATAATAATAAATCACATAAAAAGAAATCATCAATACAAAATAATAGTTGGTCTAACTCAAATCAAGAAAATTCTTCAAATAAAAATAAAGAACATGATTCAAATAAAGAAAATTATTGCAATCAAACAAATTATTCACATAAAGAATTAAATAAAGAAAATAATCAATATGAGCAAGATGTTGTATTAAAACTAGAACATCATACTGGTTTTAAGATATTTTTTACAACTAATATGATTAAATCTGTGCAAATATTTTTAATTATATTAATAGTAAGTGCGCCACTTGCTGTGATGACTGCTCATGCATTAATAAAGAAACTATTACAAAATATATCAAAAGCAGAAAATATGATAGAAAAAATAACAATATTATTTGTTATAATATCTTTATTTTGTATGGCTTTGAGAATTTTTGCAGTTGAAGCTAAAAGTACACCAATATTATATTTATATTATGGAATATTATCATTTCTTATAATTTTTAATATAACTCTTTATGCAATAATATTAAATTCATTAATGACATTATTATTTGCTGGATCGTGCGCAATATTAACAACTATTCTTTTATTAATGTGGGCATTTTATAATCCATTACAAGCATCACAAACATCATTATATATCTTACCATTGTTGATATTAGTATTGATATTAAGTTTATTTGGTCTTTTATTGCATTTTATGTTTAAAATTAATATCTCTGCTCTTGATATAATAACAACTATATTGAGTATAATATTAACTTCTTTATTCATTATAAAATCTATGCCACAAATATCAAAATTATATATTAAAATTTTAAATGAAAGTGAGAAGAAAAAATTAGAAGAATTAAGATTTCAGGTAGACGATGAGTTTTTAAAGATTTGTTTCAATGCTTTACAAATGATACAAGAAATACTTAGGTTATTTACACAGATGAAAAATCTTCCTAACAAATAAACTGAAGATTTGCATTTTGACCTTTTGGATCTGATACAATAATATTACTTACTCTTCCATTATTATAATTTATGACAATATTATATTTCATGCCTGATTTATTAAATACTAATGTTATATGATCAATTTGAGAATTATTAATACTCATACATCCTGTATAACAATTACTAATACATGAATCTATGGATATTATATTATCATTATTTATTATTTGTTCTTCATTTTTGATATTAAATGTATCTTTTTTTCTTTCATACATATAACTTTTTCTATTTAGCATAGAAAATATATTAATTATCTCAAGTGAAGTAATATTTGTATGTATTATCGAACCATTAGGATAAATAATAGTTATATTATTATCATTATCATATATCATAATAATGGACATATTAATACCATCGCAGATTAATGAATAATGTATAATTTCTGGTATATTTCTCTCATTTTTACACTTAAGAGAAATAGTTTTATGATCTATATTTGTTGTAGATAGTTCATATTCCATTATATTTATAGGAGATATAAGTTTTTTATTTGCAATTATTAATTGATCTTTACTTGATGACATATTTTCTGAAATATTTTCAGAAAATGCTAAGGCGCACTCATCTGTTTTAACAAGTAATAAATTTGGTATTTCAAAGATACCTTTACTTTTTGTTTTTGCTACTTTATGATTAGATTTGAATTTATTGTTTATAACTTGAGTATGATTATGATTAGGTATATCTTTTTTCTTATTAGAGAGATCATCATCAGTATCTTTTTGTTTTTTCTTGGTTAAGGGAAGATCATCATCAGTATCTTTTTGTTTTTTCTTGGTTAAGGAAAGATCATCATCAGTATCTTTTTGTTTTTTCTTGGTTAAGGGAAGATCATCTTCTTCACTATGAGTATAATAATAAGCAATTTTACTTGATTTGTTATTACTTGGCTTGCAATCTATTTTATCAAGAAGTTTTAAGCATAAATGTATAAAAATAGAGAAATCATTATTTTCTATATTAGATGGTCTGCATTTAAGTTTATCTATTTCTTGATATAAGTATTTAATATCTTCTTGGTATTTTTTCATTTCTTCTTGATTATTTTTATCAATATTTTTAATTTTTTTATCTAATTGTGTAAGTTTTGCTACTAATTCTGATAAATCAGAGTTATTTCCTCCTGTCATACTTTTTAATATTTTTTGTATTGTTTCTAATAAATTATCCTGTTGTTCATTTTTTTTCTTAAGTTCTTGTACTTCTTGTTCTAATTTAGATATTTTTTGATCATGAGCTGTAATTACTTTGTGTTGAGCTGTTAGATATTCTGCGTGAGATTTAATTTGATTAGTATTTTCTTTAATTTTTTGAGTAATACTATCAACAATTGAGCATAATTGATCTTCTGTGATTAAATTACAATTTTTAAGATATTTGGCAATAATAGATGCTATTTTTTCTTCTGGTATATTTAATTTCTTTATTGCTTCTTGAATAGCACTTTCTATTTGTTGGGTACTTAATTTTGTATTATCTAAACGCTTAATTTCTTCTTTTAATTTATCAACTTCTTTTAATATATTTGATATTGCAGATACATTATTTGAATTTGGATCACACGATAGTTTTGTTAATATTTCTATTATTTTAGATTCTAAGTTTAATTTACTAATATTGTGTGTAGTTATTGCGTCAATAATTTCTGGTAGTTTATTAATTAGATCTTGTTGAATAGTAACTATATTATTTGTTTGATTTTGAATATTTTCTAATTTGGTATTAGTAGATTGAACTTGAGTTTTTAGATCATTAATTTCACAAGAATAATCAGGAATATTACAATCACCAGATATTGTATTTAATTTTTGCTCTAATGCGGATAATTTAGTATTAGTAGATTGTAATTGAGTATTAGTAGATTGCAATTGTTGAGAAATATTATTATAGGTTGTATCTATTTTAGTATTTAAAGATTGAGTAGTAGATTGTAATTGAGTATTAGTAGATTGAACTTGAGT
>DCST01000061.1 GCA_002325765.1 bacterium UBA1459
TGCACAAACATTTCTTCGTTTTTAAAATTATTAATCAAATGAGTTAACCCATTATTTTCGCTATTTAAAGTTGATATGTCGATTTGTTCAATATCACCCATAAATACAAATTTAACATTCTCTCCAGCTCTTGTTAAAATTGTCTTAATTTCACTTTTATCTAAATTTTGAGCTTCATCCACTATAAAAATTATATTATTTAAACTTCTTCCTCTAATAAATTGTAATACTTCTATCTTAATTTTTTCAGTAGTTAACATTTCATCTATTCTTTTAAATTCTGGAGAAGTTTCTTTAAAATTAGATTTAATAAAATTTAAATTATCAGTGAATGATTTTAAATAATGACTCATTTTTGAATCTACATTACCTGGCAAATATCCTATTTTATCATCATTATTTAAAACTACTGTAGGTCTTGTAATATAAATTTGTAAATAATCTTTACGCATTTCTATAGATGATGCTAATGATAAAAGAGTTTTACCAGATCCGCTTAATCCACTTAAACATATAACTTTAATATCTTTTCTTAACATAGCATTTACAGTAAATGTTTGTTCTGCATTTTTAGGTGTAATTCCATATACAGAATTTTTTTCAACTTTATAAATAACCCCATTTAAATAATATGCTAAACAACTTTTAGATTCAAATTTAATTACGAAATATTCATTATTATAAAAATTTTCATTTATAAATGATGCATTTATATTTTTATCAATGTGAAGTTTATCAATTATACTTTCATCTGAAATTTCAATAGTTTTATAAATATCAAAAAATGCTTTATTTTCAGATTTACTATTTTTATAATCTTCAGCAGTTAAACCTATAGATCTAGCTTTTAATCTTAAATTAACATCCATACTAACCAAAATACAGCTAGATAAATTTTTTGATAATTCATGTACTATAGATAAAATTCTATTATCAGTTTTATGATTATCAAAATTATTACTTATAAATTCGCTTATTTGAACGCCTATATTTTTAATTATAAATAATTTACCCCCAGTATATAAATCTATACCATCTTCTAAATTCACGAAATTTAATGTTAGTTTTTCTAATTCTCTTATAAATAATCTAGCAGTATAAGCCGTAGTATTATTTTTAGTTTTTACATCATCCAATTCTTCTAAAATTAGGGTAGATAAAATTACGTTATTATCTCCAAATCCATACAAACACAATGGATCATTTAATATCACATTGGTATCAATTATAAAATTTTTAATCATATATTTTTTTTTGTTTTTTACGAATCAAACATTTGTCTAATGTCTAATTCGTTGTAAGTTAATGTTATATCAAAAGTATTAAAATCTGGTGTATTAGAACTAAAATTTAAAGATAAATCACTTAAGGAAGTTAATAATATTCTTTTTAATTCTATATTAGTTATAATGTGTCCATCACCATCTAATATTTCCAGTTTTTGGTCTGGTAAATATCTAGTTTGTTTTGTATCATTATAATAATAATTAAATATGTCGAAAAATATCCAGTAATTAACAAATCCATCCATCATTCTAAGAGTTACATTCATTTCTTTAGAATATAATTCTTGATTGTGTATAGATGACCTATGTTTTCTAGTTTGTCCATACATGCCATTTTGTTCTACGTAACTATAAGTTAATCCTGGTAAATTTATGCCTTGTATTCCATAATTTATATAATCTATAGTAGATTTTATTGGAGAACCGATTACATGATTTAAATATTTATTATATTTTTCATCAATTTCATCTGGTATGAAATTTTTAGTAAATTCAAATTTATATAAATTTGTTCTAGGGTTTAAAAACATATTATGATATTATATTATATTTTCCAGTATATATGTTAGATTCGCTTGAATTACCATTTATAGATGATATTACAGAAGTTATATAAAATATTCTATTTGAAAAATTCATGATTTCTCTTGATTCATTTTTAGATATTTTGAATAATTTTTGATTTTCCAATAAACCATCTATTTCATAACTTTTTAATTTAATTTCTGTATTATCTAAAAAGTTTAAATAAATATCTCCAAATGTATTTAAATTGATTGGAATATAATCTGTATTATCATTTCTATAAAAATCTAACAATATAAAATTATCAAATGGATTAATATTAAAAACTAAATCTCCATTAAATTTATAAGATATANNAAGATATAGAATTATCTGATTTTGTTGCACTTTCAGAATCTAATATGTTAGCAGAAATTACTATATTATATCGATCTCTAAATGTATTAATATATTCAGTTTTAGTAGTTATAGATAATGAATTTTCTTTACCTATGGATAAATTACTATTATCATAAACAACATTATCTATTTTATTATAGACTTTATTTATAATAGGTGCAACTCCTATATTTATTTTTTTAAGATTTCTACCATACTTTTTAGTATCAAATGAAATAAACTGCGAAGCTTTTATAATTTGAGTATTGTCAACTCTATTTATCAATCTTAATACATATTGAATAGAATATGAAATTGCAATGCTAGAGTTTTCTATTATCGGTCTAAATTTATATGGAGTTCCAAAATTAGATGTTTGTAAATTTATATTTCTGGAAGTTTCTATAAAATTTTCACCAATCTGTTCATTTACAGTAATTTCATGAAAAACTGAATAATCTGAATCTTGTTTAATATTTAAAGATGTTATAAAATCTTCATATATAACACCGTCATATTCACCATATAATTCAAAATAATCTCCGCTTGTAGATTCTACTATTTTAGCTAATAAACCTTCAAAATCATCTGTCATATTGATAGATATCGAATTTAATAAATTTTTAGTATATCTAGTATATGAATTTATTTTATCTATTGTTACTATGTCATTAACAGAAAATTCTATTTTAGGATTTGTTAATAAACCAATTCCATCAGAAGATTTATTTAATAAAGTATTAGCAAGTACATCTTCTAAAGTTAAAAAATATGTAGAAGGTATTAATAGTTTAATGTATTTATTATATAAACGTTCACCTATTATTTTAGGTGCTGGATTTAATATAGCATAATTATCAGAATTTCTATAAACAATTGAAGCTAAATGTAAATTAACATTATTTCGTTTTTTTATTCTTATATCAAATATTAAACCATTTTTTAAATTTATATTATTAGCAAAATGTAATTTTATAGTATCATATT
>DCST01000024.1:0-236 GCA_002325765.1 bacterium UBA1459
TCCAGATTTCTCTCCTACAATTATAAGTAAACTTTTAGATAATATAGAACAATTTTGTGGTGTAATTTCTCGTTTTTTATATTCTTCTAGTTTTAAAAATGGAGCAATAATTGGTTTTATTTTTTTAAATTCTTTTTGTTGATTAGAAGAAAAAGGTGATTTAATACATCTATCACAAGCTAATAATGCTATTAAGCTTTTTACTTGTTTTGGAGATAGTTTTATTTGCGAATCAT
>DCST01000024.1:249-3962 GCA_002325765.1 bacterium UBA1459
AGATTCGAGAAATCCTTCTTTATTAATCATATTATCAATAAGATTTTTCTGAGCTTCTGGTGTTTTTGCTTTTCTTAAGTCTTTAGGAAGAGCAACGCTATTAGCTATTATTTCTATTGTATCTTTATCTTTAACAGGATCTAAATTAGATTGCGACCCTCCTTTACCTTTCAAAACAATAAATCCTCCTGTTAAAATCGCAGCTACTGGAGAAAGACTGCGTGCTGCTATAGTACTCCATTTGTTACCTGAGGAAGATGAACTTGTGTCTATCTTAGGAGCATCAATCTCTGNNGAACTTAGATATTTTTTCTTCTATTGTTTTACCAGAAGAATTATTTAGTTTTTTTATAGATTTTTTTGATGTGTTATTTGCAGGCTTATTAGATTTATTTGATTTTGTATCTGAAGCTTTTATACTTGATGAATTGCTTCTTTTTGGCTTTGTTGCCTTTTTTGAGACATTAGCTCCAAATATATTATTAGAAGATAATGCAAAAAAATTAGATATATTTCTTATATTAGATATACTTTGAAATGTATCAATCATGTTTATTAAGATTTGTAACATATAAATATTCTATCACAAAAATAGTTATTTTATTATAAAAAACTACATAATACTATTATAATCTTATTAGATATTAATATCTAATAAAATAAAATATATTTTCTCAAAAAATAAAATATTAAAATGATTTTAAACAACTTTTATAAAAGGAAGCCAGTTCTTTTTCATTTGTTCTGATAGAAATTCTATAGATATGTTTCGTTTTTGTGAAATAAACTCATAAATATATCTAATATTACTTGATGTATTTTTTTTACCTCTTAAAGGTTCTGGTGATAAACAAGGAGAATCTGTTTCAATTAGCATACGATCTAGAGGACAATATAAAATAACATCAATAAGATCTTTAGCATTTTTAAATGTTACTATGCCAGAAAAGGAAATATAAGCAGATGTATTTTCTATAATATATTGAGCATCGCTTAAAGATGAAGTAAAGCAATGAAATACATATCTAATATTCAATAATAAATCAGTAACATATTTAATATTTGCATATCTGCAATGAATAGACATAGGTAGGTTGTGTTCTTTTGCAATATTATAGTGCATATTCAAAAAATCTAATTGAGTTTCTAAATTATTTTCTGTATCTAATCCTGTTTCACCAATACAACTAATATATGGTAATAATGTCATTAAAACATTGTAAGCATTAGATAAGGAAATTCTATCAATATGAGCTGGATGCACAGCAGCTGCACTTAAAATATTTTTATTTAAATTCTTAAGAATATGAATGTTGGATAAAATATTCTCATCTTTACCTATTTCAAAAATATTGAGAGCTGCAAATAAGCCATGATTATTAAATGCATCTTGATATTTTTCTAATACATCTTCGTAATTATGCATATGTGTATGAGAATCAATAAACATATTATTCATTATTTAATTATAACAGTATAAGTATTTTTCAGCAGATTCTTTTCTGCTAGATATAGGTTTGATTACTTTTATATTTTTATACATTTTTTTAAAAATATCTAAAATTGCAACAGCTTCAGATCCTTCAAAAAATTTCATAAGTACAATTGGTTTATTTTTACAAAAATATGCAATACGTTCTGAAATATAAAACATAGCACAAGAATCTATAAATTTATTACCAGTAAGATTAGGAGCAATATCACTTAAAACGAGATCGAATTTTTTATCTGTTTCAAAATCAAAAATATTAGATAAATGAAACTCAGGTANNTACTTCTATTTTCATAGGTAATAAATCTACAGCTGTAATATTTTTAGTTTTAGTTAAGAGATATGCGCACCATCCTCCAGGAGAAGCCCCAAGATCAAGAACTTTTAAATCTTTTTTTCTAATAATATTATATTTTTGATCCATTTCTTCTAATTTGTAATAAGCTCTAGATGGCTTATTGTCTCTTTCTCTCATTTTTTTAAAAATATCATTANNCCTTTTCTACATTCTTTTTATACATATCTATTTTGTCATTATATGTATCATTATTTTTATCAATTTTCTTTACTTCTTTTTTAAAAAAGTCTTCATTTGATTTTTGAAATGGTTTTAATATATTCATAATATCTTGGCGAGCTTTTTTGATACATTGTTTAAAATTTTCAACTGAAATATTAAAGTTTTTAAGCATTTTTTGTCTAGATTCCTTTGTATCTACAGGAGGTTTAAGTTGAATAATATTATCTACTACAACAGCAGTACCTAAATCTAACTTAGATAATGCAGATTCAATATATTTAAGATTTGATTTTTCATATGGACGAATTTCAATACAACCTCTACTTTCTGAGACATTAGCAATATCTTTAATTTTGCATATTTTTTGAGATGCTGTAATTTCTACTGATAATACTGATTTTGGACTTATAGATCCTGGATTAATTGTATTACAGTAATCCTTAAAATTCTCAATATCTTTATTGCATTTCTGTTGATAATCTTCAAATAACTTATTGTATTTTTCTATATCTGTCATAAATTATTTTACAATTTAATAATGTATAAAAAATATTTTTTAAAAGATTTATCTAAAATTTTTACATCTAATAGCTTTGATTGGATACATAATATAAAAATACAAAATGTACTATCAAACTTAAAAGAAGAATATAGATTTGTTGGAGGTTGTGTAAGAGATGCATTATTGGGAGTAGCAACTAAAGATATTGATATCTGCACATTGCTACATCCAGATGAAATTGAAAAAAGACTTAATTCATATTATCTTTCTGTGGTTGGTAAGAGATTTGGTACAATTGGAGTATTTTTAAAAGAATATCAATTAGAAATTACAACTACGAGAGAGGATATCGCAACATATGGTAGAGATGCTGATGTAAATTTTGTAACATCTTTCGAAAAAGATACTTGTAGAAGAGATTTTACGTTTAATGCATTATTATGCTATAAAGTAAATGATGAAATTATTATTGAAGACTATCATAATGGTATTGAAGATTTATTAAACAAAAAAGTAAGATTTATAGGCAATATAGATGAAAGGATAACAGAAGATTATCTTCGCATATTGAGATTTATAAGATTCTCAGCAAGATATTCAAATGCAATAGATCAAGATACTCTACAAATAATAAAAAAACATGTATCTTCAATGAAAATACTCTCATTAGAGCGAGTAATTAATGAAATAATACTTATGTGCAATAAAGGTAATACGCTATTAGCTCTTAATTGTATAAATGATTTATCTATACCAAATTTAGAAAATACATTATATTTAAAAAAATATATAGATAATACAGATATAAGCATAGCATCTTTATTTTTCTCTTTTGAGAACTGGAAATCTATTTCTTTACCAAAAACTATAAAATATGTATTAAAATTTAAAAATTTAAGTAAACATGCTAATTATTTTTATTGTGTTGCTGATGCATGGTATAAATATAAGGATACTAATGTTGTGAACTATATTAATATGTGGAGAGAGTGCTATAATTTACCAGTATATAATATACCTTGTTTACAAAATTATTACTATGATTGCTCAAATTATACTGGTATCATTCGAGGTAAAATGGAAATTCTTGCAAGATATGCTTATTTAAATAATTTAGATATTGAAAGTCATATTAATCAGTTAATTAATAACTCAGATAATTATATAGAAAATTTAATATCAAATTTATAAAAAATTTA
>DCST01000012.1:0-890 GCA_002325765.1 bacterium UBA1459
AATTCCTGCGGCTTGTCTAATTTCATCACAACTCAATGTAGTTGCTTCTGCGGCACGGTGATGAAGTTCACAAAGAGATGCCCCATTATTGATGTAGTATCCCCCATCGGAGAACAATCTACGTTCAATAATGTGGTGAGCATCTTTTGCGTCGTTTGAACACATGACACACTTTCCCCCATCACGTTCAAGAACTGAGTTCCTAAACGTATCACGACTGAGTAATATGTTGTCAAGTGTTTTCACGATTCCTATTTATTAAAATTTATTTCTGCTACTTCATTTATATCCAATCCTATGAAATCAGTTCCAAGATACGGTGTTTTGTAATGACAGTGAAAATGTCCATAGAACCAATGTGATATAGTATTACCATTGTGGGTAAGGTTATCATACATTTGTGATACTTGTGCTCTTTCTATCCTACAATCTTGTACTATATTCCTATCAGCTATTGCCCAAAAATCCAAATTACCTTTTGTATATGGTGGACATATTTGTGGTGCAGTATGAGTAACAACCATATTTATATCTTTCAGTGACATAACTTTATCATGGTCATATACAAACACTTCATTTGGCCAATAATCATTCTTTGCAATCACACCTGATTTAGTAGTATGATAAACAGTGTATGATTTCCTACGTGTTCTATCAACTGAAAATGCACCACCAACACCAAGTATATTGATACCATTAACATTTACAACTGAATAATCAGGAAGTAATTTCAAATTATCAGTATCAAACTCACCAGTAAAGTATTCTGGGTTATCATGGTTTCCCCTAACAACAAAAAGTACTGAATTAGTATGTTCCATTCTTTTTGAAAGATGGAAAGTTTTCCTTATTTCATCTTTGAATGGTTCAAATCCAATTCCGAAGTCACC
>DCST01000012.1:900-1127 GCA_002325765.1 bacterium UBA1459
AAACACTTCCCAATGGTCGTGGTTGTCTCCAAATACTAATATGTTCTTAAAGTTTTTCATGGTACAAAGATAGTAAAAAGATTTGATTATAACAAATATAACTACCAATGATATATGTATTAAAATAAAAAAAGTCGTTTATTTCGTTATTATGTGCCAATTACCATCAAAATCTTCTGCTAAAGCACTACAAGATTCTACCCAATCACCTGAATTAAGATAATGAT
>DCST01000012.1:1159-5542 GCA_002325765.1 bacterium UBA1459
CATCACAATGTCTTTGTTTTGCAAAATCAACAGCAGCATCTTCGAATCTAGATAAGAGACTTACTACAAATTTAACTTTTTTCTTAACATCTTGGGATATAGATTTATATGGTAATCCTTTTTCAATTCTTCTTCTATTATGGTGTCTGTTGACATATAGAAGTATGTCATATCCAACACTACCTAATTTTGCAAGCCATCCTACCTTTGATGTTATTGGATCAAAAACGTCACCATGCATAATGAGATATTTTTTTCCAAAAGATTCATATATGTAATCTCTTTGAATTTGAAAATTATCCCCAATATAAAAAGGAATAAGTGTTTCCAAAAAATCATCATGGTTTCCTCTTAAATAAACAACTTTTGTATCTTCGGTTATTAGTTTAAGTACTTTTTTTATAAATTTACTGTCTTCCTTAGTCCATTTTCCACCCCTTTTAAGTTGCCATCCATCAATAATATCACCATTTAAGAATAGATTTTGACATGGATTATCTTTTAAGAATTGAACAACTTCATCTATTTTAGAATCTTGTAGTCCAAGATGAACATCAGATATTACAATGGTTTTATATTTATATTCTTTCATAATGGTATCATTTATTTTAGTGTTTATAGAATCAATCTGAGATATTGACTTTAAGGAGATAAACAGTAACATCATTACCATTATCCACTTCATGCAATACCATATGTTTTTCTATAAAATTTCATGTCCAATATCCATGTTCTTTTGTGAAAAACTTATCATTTTTTTGATTAAGATAAGTTTTTATCATTAATTCAGTCATATGAGAAACACCAGTACTCTTAAATCTTCTTGATGTAGTGTATACAATATGTTTATCAATATAAAATTTTTTTGGTTTTATTTTCAAACTTAAATGATAATCTTCGGCAAATTTATCATCTTCATTGAAACCACCTAATTTTTCAAAAACTTTTTTGTTAAATAACATAAAACCACCTACTGCAAATGGTGTTGTGAATTGAATAAGAAATTGTACAAAATCAAAAATTTTATAGATATTATCATAATCACCATCTTCAGTTCTTATTCTTGTAGTTAATAGATGGAGATCCTTTTCTACCATTTTATCTAATAAATTACTAATCAAACTTTCATCAGTAATGAATATATCTGCATCTAAAAATAATACGTATTTTGTCCTAACTTTTCTAGCACCATTATTTCTAGCCACTGATGGATATCCACCTTGTATTATTTCAATAGATATGTTTTTATTATATTCTGATTCTATACAACCAAATGTAAACCATTTATCATTGGAGATATCAGCGACTATTACTTTAGTACCATCAATTCCAATTTGTTTGTTTAAAAGATTTAATGTTTTTTTTATTATCAACCCCTCATTCTTACAAGGAATTACAATGGTTAGTAAGTCTTTTATTTTTAAGTTTCTCATATGATTTTATATATTGTTTAACCAACCAAAAAATGACCTATATTCAAAGACATTATAGTTACATTATAATTACATTATAATTAATTAAAAAAAATAAATAAGACACCTCTAATTATCAACTATATCCACAAAAAAGTGAAAACTTTCATATTTTGGACTAAATATATACTTGTGTATTGAAGTTATTCCCAAAAAATAATAGAAATAAAAATGGTTAATAAGGAAACAAAGTAAATGCCTCCTGACATAACCTAGGGAGAACACAATATTTTAGGGATAAAATTTGTTATCAATAGAAAGGAGGTGTTTAACAAATCTAAAAAGGGGACTAGAAATTCGACTAGTCCTTTTTTAGTGCCTAAATTTGTCTCATTATCCTGTATTTTTTGTAATCTTTTTTTAGAATTAGAACTATATGAAATAAAAAGAATCAAATTCAAGCGTGATATATAAAAAGGATTATCTCAATCAATTTATACCTGAAAAATATCTATACTTACTAAAAACTGATAAAATCTTATATAGAGGTTTTAAACTCAAGACTGCATACCTTGTAGATATTATGAATGAATTCATACTGAAATACTATTTTCAGAAGGATGAATCATTAATAGAAAAAGAAATGAAATTTAATGTTTGGTCTGTATTATTAAGAGAAAAATATGGAACATTCTATAATTATTATATTGATTACTTAGTTGAACACGAGTTTATGATAATGGTATCTGACTATTATAAAAATCAGAAGGCTAGGACTTATAAACTTAATTCAAAAAGTATTTATTACATTAAAATGGCAAGAATTAAAGATAAAGTTCTCATTAAAAAAAGTAGTAAAGAATATCTAAGTAAATCATTTTTATATAAAAACAATAGTGCTATACCATTGGACATAAGAGAAAAATTGGTAAATTATTTATATGATATTAAAATAGATGTTGATGGTTCTATGAAATTCATAAATGATATGAAAGATAATAGAAAAATGGATCATTGTAAATATCAAAAGAATCTTATGAGTATAGAAAATCTAAAGATAAATGATATATTTTTTAGATTTGACGAATATGGTAGAATGCACACTAATTTTACTGTCCTTAAAAGAGAAATTAGGAAAAATTTCATAACATTCAATGGTATACCAACTTATGAATTAGATATAAAGAATTCACAACCACTGTTCTTAATAGTTTTGATGATAGAAAAATTAACTAAATCAGAATTAATAAAACCCGATGTTAGTAATTATATAGACTTGGTTAAGAATGGTTTAATATATGAATACATAGTAGAGAACAAAATTACTAAAACTCGTGATGATGCTAAAATACTTATGTACACAGTTTTATTCGGTAAGAATGGTCATAAGAGAAAAGAAAATATTTTATTTCACGAACATTTCCCTACGGTTTACGAATTCATTAGAAATTATAAAGAAAGTGCAAAAGATTATAAAGTTTTAAGTCACGATTTACAATTAAAAGAAAGTGATTTTATTTATAATAAAGTTATTCGTCATATTATGAATGTATATCCTAATATACCGATGTTTACAGTCCATGATTCAATAAATATTCCAATCAAATATAAAGATGAAGTAGAAAATATATTTGATTATTATCTTAGAAACCTCATAACCTTATAGTCAATTTTAGTATTTTATATATATCTTAAAATTAACTTTAAGAGATATTATGACTAGAATAAATAAAGAACTCACCGATAAACTTAATCATATTTTTGAATTTTCGGTTGAGAATAGTGTATTTCCTATTCTATGGATTAATGAGGATGGTCTTATTATCTACCACAATAAATCAACTAGTCAGTATCTCGGTATAGATAACTTGGTAAATACTTTTATTTATAGGGTATCATCTGATGTTAAAAAAGATGATTGGACTTGTTTATGGGCAAGCTTAATGAAAGACGAGAATCATAAATTTGATTTTGAATTTTATAATAAAAAAGAAGATAAAATTTATACCTTTAAAATATTATCAACCAAGATAGAGTATGACGGTGTTTTTTATTGTCATATGACTATGATAGATATAAGTGAATTAGTTGATACAAATCTTAGATTATTAAAAGAAAAAGATAGAGCAGAATCATCTGAAAAATTGAAAAATGCATTTTTATCTAATATGAGTCATGAGATTAGAACTCCTATGATGGCTATTGTCGGATTTGCTGACATTATAAAATATAGTATCGGTGGACAATTTATAGACTATTCCAGAGCTATTATTCAAAATGTAGATTATTTAGCAACTTTAATAGATAATATTATTATGATAACTCGTTTGGATTCAGACCAAATAAAAATCAAGTATATTGAATTTGATTTAATGGAAATCATTAAAGACCTACAAGTTAAATATTTCATAAAAATAAAAGACCAAAATAAAAACTTAAAGATAATAATAGATAATTATGATAGTTTTAAAGTAGAAACAGATCAATGTATGATAGATGAATGTTTACAGAGATTATTAGATAACTCTATAAAATTTTCTATCAAAGGTGAAATACATATTGGTTTTTATACACAAGATAAAAATGTAACAATTTATGTAAAAGACGAAGGAATAGGAATTGAAAATAAATATCATGAAATAATATTTGATAGATTTAGAAAAGTTAATAGACAAACCCTCGGTGCTGGATTAGGATTATCAATATTCAAATCTTATGTTAGAATGTTAGGTGCTAAATATGACATAATATCCAGACCTGGACAGGGAACTACTATATCATTTACAATAGGTATAAAACCAGACTTATCTTTGATTAATATGGAGAATATTATAATAAATGATATTAATACAGACATATTAGAAGATAAGAAAATATTAGTTGCGGAAGATATAGAATTAAATCAACAATTAATATTCGAAATGTTATTACCATATAAAGTTGATATTATTAAATGTATGGATGGTAATGA
>DCST01000012.1:5623-7562 GCA_002325765.1 bacterium UBA1459
TAATTGCACAAACAGCCTATACTCAGAAAGAAAACCGTGAGAGAGCTAGAAAAATTGGATTTACTGATTTCTTGACTAAACCAATAACAAGAGATAGTTTGTTAAAAATAATACTTAAACATATAAGATGAGAACAATAAAATCATTTGATATATTTATTAATGAGGGAATTAAAGATANNAAGATTCTTTACTTGGATTTTCCAAATTGTCTTTAGAAGAAAAAAGAGATACATTGTGGAATGTATATATGGATATGTATTTCAATAGAGGAAATGAATTCAAACCAAAATTATTAGATATGTATGATAAATTTAATATAGATAAAACATATTTAGACCCAGCACTTTCATTTTTATTACCACAATTAAATGATGAACAACTTATTGAATTATCAAAAGAATTATTTAAAACAAATGAAGGATTAAGAGATAAGATGACACCTAAGTCGGAAGAAGATATTAGGAAATCTCTTGAATACTTAACCGATCCTAAAGAGATGATGATAAAGGGTATAGAGTATGGTCAGATGTGGTTAGTTCAAAAGGCCATTGATAGAGATGTATGGATAGGTGAATATATAAGAATTTATCATTCATTTAAAAGTGAGTGTCATTCCTTTTTAGAATATGCTACTTCAATTGGAAATTTGAAGATAGTTAAATTGTTAATGGATAATGGTGCAAGTGAATATGGAAAGGATGTTGATGCTGCTGTTGAAATAGCACAAAGAGATGGAAGATTTGATTTATTGAAGATCCTTTTACCATACCGAGAATGGGATGAAATTGAAAACAGATACAACAAAATAATAAAAAATAGATAAAAATGATTACCTTTGTGAAAAAAATTAAAAGAATAAATGAAAAAGATTAAAACATATAATAATTTTTTGAAAGAGTCAGTTAGGGNNNNTAAAGATAAACTAAGGGTAATATACAAAAACAGAATGATTGATTTTTTTCCATCTGAAGAAATTAGGGGTTATGTAAATAGTATAGAAAATGATGAAGATAAAATACATACCATAGTATCATATAATTTAGTCAGTGCTTATTCGNNGATTAGAAATGATGCTTCGTAGTGAATTAAAACATCTTTAATCTAAAAAAGAAATGAAAGAAGCATTAGATGAGTGTGAAGATGATGAAAAACTACAACTAATACATCGTTATGATGCAGTTGATATGTATCCTAAAGAAGAAATGAATAGACTTATAAATAAATTCAAAAAAGAGGATATGGTTCAAGTTTTTGAAAATGTTATAGGTAAAACACTTAAAGATGTTAAAGTGAAACGACATACCCCCGGTAATGGTAATATATCTGATGAAATACATTTTATTTTCACAGATGGTATAGAATACAAAATGTATCACGAAGACGATTGTAGTGAACATGTTGAAATTGAAGATATAACAGGAGATATAGAAGACTTAATCGGTAGTCCATTAACTATTGCCGAGGAAGTAACATCACGAGATTCAGTAGCGANNCTGTAGCATCGGAATCTGGAAGTTGGACTTTTTATAAATTCGCAACTGTTAAAGGATATGTAGACATTAGATGGTATGGTTCATCAAATGGATATTATTCGGAAGTAGCTCAATTTAAACAATTTAAAGATAACAAAGGAGAATATGTATATAACTAAAATAATATAAAATTATGACAGGAAATCAATTAGTAGAATTATTTGACAAACTAACCGAATATACATTTATATACGGATTAGAAGATAAGTTAATGAAAATCGTTAATCCTATTTTACCTAAACCTCTTACAAGAGACCAGTATGGTAACTATTTTATTAAAGTAGGTGAGAGTAAAACGATGTTTTGTTGTCACTTAGACACAGTTGGTCGTCAAGAACTCAAAGTAAATAAAATTTATTATGAGAAGAGTGGTCATACATTTGTAAAAACAGATGAAAATACCAT
>DCST01000057.1 GCA_002325765.1 bacterium UBA1459
TTATACCTTAAATATGTCCAATCCAAACACGACGGACGCCTCAATCAGAGTATTACAAAATTTAAATGAAAGAGCCAATCAAAATTCAACGGTAGAACCAATAGGACAAGATTTATATAGTTTATATTCTCAATATTCATATACATGTGATGTTGAAATGATGGGATGTGCTCAAATTCAACCAATGATGTATTTTCAATTAAATAATATACCAATGTGGAATGGTGCATATATGATATTTAAAGTAAAACACTCCATTAAACCAGGTTCTATGACTACGAATTTCAGTGGAATGAGAATGGCTAAAACATATCCAAAATTAGTTACTGAGAACGCAATTACATTTAAATTACTAGATAATTTAGGTGAAACTTTTGATCTAGGAGCTCCAACAGAGACAGGTTCAGACACTAAATATAAAGACATAATACCTGGCGCTAAATTTAAAACAAGCGACCATTTTGAAATTATAAATTACGTCGGTAATAAAACAAAAATAACAGAAAGAATATATAATAGATTAAGTTTCTTATCTCAACACGTAGAAATAGTTTATAGTAGATGGAAGGCTTCTGGAATGCCAGATTTTGAGATACATTCTGGTTATAGAACAATAGATGAAAACAAAAAGATCTACGAAGAACTCAAAAAAACCCCATCAAAATCCGCACACGTTTTAGGTTTAGGAGTAGATATACGAATCAAGGATATAAATAATCAAGGAAGAGTCACAACAGATAGTTTAAGAAATGTAGTTGTTGATATGATGAAAGAAGGTATTAATATTGATCAGTGTCTATTAGAAACTAGAAATAACCCAGCATATTATTGGGTACATATAGGTTTAGCTAAATGGGATAACGATAACCCTAACCCAAGAATAATTAATGGAAGATATTATTCTGAAGGAGAAGTAAATGACTATAAAAACGATAAGGCAATACCAGGATATCTTATCCCAATAACATCAGCAAAATGGCCAGATCAAGGAGAAATATATCCTTGTCCAATACCACTAAAAAATAGTTTAAGGGACAAAACCGAAAAAGAAGTGTTAGATAATTTAATAAATAAAGGGTTAACGCGATATCAAATAGCAGCGATAATGGGTAATATATATCGAGAAAGCACATTCAACTTATTAACTCCGCTAGCTACAGTATCAATAGGATTAATACACTGGACGGTACAATATTATGGATTCAACCCGAATAATCCATCCGTTAAATCAATGAATATTTTAACATCACGTATTGGAAGCACATCAGAATCACAAATAAACTTTCTAACGGACGGCAGTACATTTTACTACAATGAATGGAAAACGAAAACATCAACATATAAAAATGCAGAAGAGGCTGCCGTACAGTTTGGTATTATAGTGGAAAGATCTGCCGCAAAAGATACTATTGATGCTGATAAAAATAGACAATATGCTGGCGTTTATTATAATAGATTTAAAAATTCATCGGATACTCTATATTTGTCTTAAAATATTTTCAAATAAACTTGTAAATAAAAAAAAATAGTCGTACATTTGTAGAAATTCTAAAATAATAAAAATGTTTTTAGGAAACATAGTTACAAACGTTGATTTAAAAAATAATCTTNNCCAACTTTAATAATAGGTTGGGAGTTCACTAAAAGTATGTTTGGTGATAATAAACCATCTATTTTAGAAAAACAAATTAAGGAAAATTTATTTTGGACATTTACAAAGAGAGAACGAAGGGTAGATTTTGAAGAAGATTATAAAAAATTCGTTGAATTATGTATTGAAAACATAAATGATCGGATAAATTATACTTTCATAAATATTTTAACCACAAAACAAAGTTTTATAAAAAATATTATTCGAAAACTAGCTTCCTCAAACGTCTCTTATATTTATATTAAAAACAATTCATTTATTTACATATTTGATGGGTTTGAAATTACAGGAGTAGATTTCAATGCAATTGATTTTATCAAAATAGATAGAAAGAAAGTTTATAGGATTTTATATTCAAAAAACAATGAGGTTTTTTTTAATACAGATTTTTTACCAAAAGAAATAAAAGAAAAAATAATAAATAGAAATAGGTTAACACCATATTTTAAAACAATAACTGATAATGGAAAATGAAAAAAAAGCAATATTAATAGCCACATTTGTGCCGAAATGTAAAGTAGAGTGGTTTATTACATATATAAATAAAAAATTTAATATAAAACAAGAGTCAATTTACATATATGAAGTTGATGATAATGAATTAGATTATTTATTAACATTTAAATTAAAAAACGATAAACGAATTGATTTTAAATTTCATTTTAATAATGCAACAATTGTAAATAGTAAATGTGGGTGCATATTTTCAATTAATGGGTTAAATAGATTAATTGAAGAAGAGACTGGTTGTGATATAGGAAATGTTAATTACGGCAACCNNTTATAATGGTAAGCTTATTTTATCGAACAAAAACTCTCTTTCAGTAAAAAATATAAAAAAAATCACATTAAATTCTAATAAAAATAATTTTTAATCTATTTATAATAAATTAATAACGTTTTAATATAAAATATTATGATAACTAAGGTAATAACAAAAACAATGCGTGAAAATTTAGATTTATTTGTTAATAGAACAAATAATCCAACTACAGATATTGACGAATTAATCACAAGCGA
>DCST01000029.1:0-923 GCA_002325765.1 bacterium UBA1459
ATAAAATAAATTGATATAATTGGTATATGATAAAATATGAAGAATTAGTTAAATGTGATGCTAGGTTTATAAAGATAATGTTAGAAAAAATTCCAATAGATATATTTAAAGAGAGGATGCATAGGGTTGGTGATATTGATCTTTTTGAAATAATGAGAGATTTTAGATATTTAAAATTAGATAAAGATTTGGGGGAGTATTCTAAAATTGCATGTGATATTGAAAATTTAGATGATATTACTAGTTTAGAACATTTAAAATTAGATAATTCTAGATTATTTATATTTTTAAATGGGTTGACTAATTTAAAAGATTTTAATACGTTACATATTCCAGATTCATTTACAGGAACATTACAATTAAATGATATGAATTATTATGATGGTATATTAGATACATTAGATTTAAGAAATTATAATTTAGGTGCTACTATAAGAATATCATTTAGTGGTTATAATTATGATAATGATATTGTAATTAGTAATAATACATTTAATAAAGTTGTTAAAAAATACAAATTAAGAATAAAATAATGAAATTTATAAGAGAGTATAGAGAATTTATTAATGAGATGGCTTTAAAACAATCTTCTTTAAATAAATTAGATTTTTATTTGAATAAAGATTTAAAGAGTAGTAATCCTATATGGACTGATAAAGAGATTTTAAAATTCAGAGAAGAAATTAAGAATATAAGATTGGCTGATATAAAGTTAGTTCCGAAATATCATAGAAATAATAATGAGATGAATTATTATTTTCATATAGATTATAATTTTATAAGTAGATATAAAGAATTTATAGAGAGTGGAAAGTTATCTGATTCCTTATATAGATTTTATTTTAGAGATTCTAATTTTATTACTATAGAATTAGAGTCATTGAACCGAGTACATTTTTTAAATGATTTACCTTATGTATTCA
>DCST01000029.1:988-1177 GCA_002325765.1 bacterium UBA1459
CAAAATAAAAGTTTATATCATATATTATTTAAGAATAGATCTGGCTTAGAGAGAGTTGTAGTAATTGATAAGAATATAAGTGATGAAAATTTCAATAAGTTTAAAGAGGAGTTTGGAGGTCTTGAAGATAAGGATATAATAAGTATAGATAAAGAATTAGAAGATAGAATAAATAATTAAAAAATAGTT
>DCST01000029.1:1222-3270 GCA_002325765.1 bacterium UBA1459
TAATATTAAACAATATTATTAAATTACAAGATGATAAATTTGTAGAATGGTTTAATGAGTTGTACATTAAATATTGTAAAGATAATAATAGTAAAGTTAAAATTATATTTAAGTCATATAAAAATGGAGGAGTTGGTGGTACAGTTAAGAAAAAATATTTGGGATTATTTGGAGATTATAATATATTAATGTATATAGAAAAAAGTGTTTTAGATGAAATCAGACAATATTGTCAAACAGATAATATTGAACAAAATAAAACTATATTTAGAGTTGTATTTACTAAATATATTTATAATATATTATCTCATGAACAAGGACATATAATTCAATTTGCACAAGATGAAGAAGCGAATAGTAAAAAAATAACTACAAATTTAAATTCAGAAAAAGGATTTTTTAATAAAGTAAAACTTATTAAAAAAGAATTCCAAACTGCATATGAAATTTTCAAAAAACGTTCTCGTGGAGAAATTAATTATTTAGAATCTGAGATGGAAATTCATCAAAATGTAAATACTATAATAAACTATTTTCAAAGATTTAATTTAGATATTGATACAATAGATGAAATTAAAAATGTTTTTATTAAACACATAATAATGGATAAAAATTCCAATCCAGAAACTAAAGAAAGAAATTTTGAATCTGAACCTATAGTTAAAGCCAATCTTCGTTTTATAAATGTTAATAATGTTTTATTAGATTTTAAAAAATTGTTTTTATATAATAAAGATAATAGACATGGATTAAATGTTTCTAAATACACATTTGGTACTGGTTTATATACAGATGAATCGACAGAAATTATAAAGGGGTTATTTATAGAATATTTTGAAGATGCTATAGATAAAATAAAGAAACAAGATATATTAAAATTTTAATATGAAATACATTAAACGATTTAAAAATTTTATAAATGGGTTTTTACAAAAACTTGGTTTATTAAAGCGAGAATATAATAAGATATTTTCTGTAAATGAAAGTTTTACTATAGTTGATTTAGAAGAAGAGAAGCCAGATATAATTAGAAGGTTTGGTAATGATATTTATAATGAATTAGAATATTATTATAATACTAATATTAGTGATTATGTTAAAGAAAGAATATTAAAATGTGGCTATGATATTATTAAACCTAATTATGTAGCTAATTTCTTAGAAAGTTTAAAATTTTTTAGTAACATAAAAGTTACTGGTAAAGGTATAATTTATAAAGGATCCGAATTAGTAGGATATGAAAGTTTAGATGGAGGTTGTGAAGGAAATATAATAAAATTAAGTGAAAATTTAATTTTAAAAACATTTAAAAGAGTCCAAAATTATTGGTTCGTAGAATATCTAAAACAAAATCCAATAGATTGTTGTAGAGTTATATTAGATGTAGTATATAATTCTAAAGGAGAAATCATAGGTTTTATAAGTGAAAATTTAGATGTTAAATCTGGTGAAGTTTATGAAGATTTGGAACAAGTTATTAAAAAATATTTAGATAAATATTTGGAAAAAATTAGATATAAAAAAGTTTATATAGAATTTAATAATAAAGATTCAGAAAATGTAATTGGATATATTTGGCATCATGCTCCATTTTCTTTATTACAATATGTGTTATATCACAAACCCGATTTTGATTTTAGTGAAATGGAATTAGATATTAAAATGTCTGGATTTGAAAAAGAGTATATTAATGTTTTAAATATATTACATAAAATGAATTCATTAAATATAATTGCACAAGATTTAAAAGGTGAAAATTTTGGAATTGATATGAATGGTAATGTTGTTATAAGTGATATAGGTAAGTATTTCGATAAATTTTAAATATANNATAGATTTTCAACCCAATATAAACAACCTAAAAATTTTAATCCTAAATATAAGAAAAATACCTATATAGATAATCCTAATAATGTATTTGGAGGAGTTGTATTAAACTTTGATGTAATTCAAAGAATTGTAAATATAGGTCAATTTGAAAATGTTAAAATACTAAAGTATAAAAATAAAGTAGAAAAAATAGAAAAATTTACTAATTTATATGTAAA
>DCST01000008.1 GCA_002325765.1 bacterium UBA1459
GTATGTTTGCTATACATGGTGTAGATGAGAAAAGAATATCAGAAATTGTATTTCGTATTTTAGAAGAAAAAATAATTAAACCAAAATATATAACTCCAGAGAAAATATTTGAACTCTCAAAAATAAATAATAAAATATTTTTTACAAATAACAAATATTGCTTTGATATGAAAGATATTATATGTATTTTTGATAATGCTATTATAAAAAAAATAAATATTAATATGCAAATAGAAAATTTATTTGTTAATAATAACGATATTATTTGTATTACAAAAAATAGTATTTATATTTTTAATGAAACAAAAGCTAAAATTATAGAAAATAAATATGAAATACTGGATGTAATTTTTGCAAAAGATAACATATATTTTATTTGTGTTGGTAATGCTATTATTGATTATAAAAATAAGAAAACTTATTATGCTGAATTAGCAGCTAATGACTATTTAGCAGATGCTTCTTCAATATATTATGATAATAAAATTTACTTTATTAATAAAAGTTTGTGTATTTTTGATTGTAATACAAATGCATTTTCATATAGATATATATTGGTAAATAAAATATTTATACATAAAAACTACTTATATATTGTTACAAATGATGCTATATTGATTTATAAAAATAATCTTTTAATAGATACTATTGAAATTAGTAACTCAAAAGTATATAATACGGAAAATGATGTGTATATTTTACAGGATACGAAATTATATAGACTAAATAATAAAAAACTAATATATATTAAATTACCTATAAATATTAGTAATATAGTTGCTAAATTTCATATATTGTTTATTACATTTATTAATAAAGATACTTATTATATATATTATAATGATCAATTTTATAACTTAAATATAGAAAAAAATTCTGAAATTATTTTTATAAATCAAGAGAATAGTTATTTATATTTTGCAGCAAAGCATGATCATTATAATGCTATATATAAATTAGAATTATAATCTTTTGTTTTGAAAGTACATTTTAAGCATTTCTGAAAAGATATTTGCATAAAATCCTCCTGTATATTCAATATTATTATTTATATACTTTGACATAATAAATTTACCTCCACATGAACCATATTCAGTATTATAAGATCCAAAATATATTTTTTGTACATTAAATTGTATACATTTAAAAAAACATGATGGACAGGGCTCAAGTGTAATATATAATGTTTTAGGAGAATATTCTTCAATTAATATTTCTTCTGCATGTTTATGAAAATCATTACTCGTAATTATAAATTGATTATTCACATAACATCCAGCTGCGATAGGCATCAAATACTTATTATTCTTTATATAATCATACAAATATTGAAATTCTTTATAATATAACATATATTAAAATACTTATGCCTGCCATGAATAGAAAAATAAATATATAGTTTTTTAATGTAATTTTTCTTTGATTATTATTAACATAATTAAGGGATTCTAACTTATCTATACTAGTACCTACTTTTTTTTTATTAATATAAATTCCAATTTGTTTTTTCATATATAAAATATAGTATATTTATAATATAATACTCTACTTATCATATAATAATATTGATATGATAAAATCTATCACAGGACTAAGGGCAACAAGTCAAGTACATATAGGTAACTATTTTGGCGCTATATCAAATCTAGATTCATCTTATGAGAATTTTTTACTTATTGCAAATTTACATAGTTTAACTGATGAAATTTCTCAAGAGGGTTTAATGTTATTAGGTAAATTACTATTTTCATACAATGGTTATTTATATATACAATCAAATCATCCTCAAGTAACTTATTTATCATGGCCATTAACCTGTGATTGTCCAGTTGGAGAACTATTAAGAATGACTCAATATAAAAGTCAAAAAGATAAACAAAATATATCTGCTGGATACTTATATTATCCTCTTCTTATGGCCGCAGATATACTAATCACAGATGCATCTCGTGTTGTAGTAGGAGTAGATCAAAAACAACATATTGAATTTGCAAGAAATAGAGCTCAGGCATTTAATAATAAATATGGTTATACATTTACAATACCTGAATATATAGAATCAAAAGCTCCAAAAATTTTAAATCTTAGATCAAATGATAAGATGAGTAAATCTAAAGGAGATCAGAATGGAGTAATATTTATTTCTGATACACCTGATCAAATTCAATATAAAATTAAAATAGCAAAAACAGACAGCGGATTAATGCCAATAGATATATTAAATGATAAAAGAGAATCTATTAAAAATCTTTGTTTAATATTTTCTATTGTAACTGGTAAATCTTATAATCAAATTGAACAAGAATATAAAAATACATCATTTTCTACTTTTAAATCAGATTTAACGGATGCATTAATATCATTTACTAGTCAACTTCAAACTCAAATTAGTAATATTTCTAATGATATGATAACAAAGCGCCTTCAAGAAAATCAACAACAAATAGATGCTATTTTTGATAAAAAAATACAAGATTTTAGATTAAAACTAAAAATATAATTAAGATCATTTATTAATTCTTCACCAAAAAAGATTATAATATTATTATGTTTTATTTTATTATTAGTTTTAATAATTTAATTAGTCTTAATAATTTATATTTTTATGCAGCTGCACCTGTAGTAGATTTTGATGGTAATAATAATTTGTCAACAGATGCTCTCAAAATTATAAAAAAGACAAAAACTAAACTTGTATCAAATACATTTAAATTTGAGCAATATAAAATTGGAGGTCACGAACCAGATAATCCAGATGATATACCAGATATATATCCAACAGAAGCTTTAGATAGAAATGGTATATCTGGTGCATTTAAAGCACTAACAGATCAATTAACATCTTTACAACACTCATTAACAACAAGATATGGAACTGTACAACAAATTAATTTAACGAATATAACAGATCTAACTGATGCAATATTTCAAAGTAATATAAATCCAGGATCTGCTATTCCAGTTCCTCCTCCTGTGATACCAATGGTTCCTCCTCCGCCTGTTCCTCTTCAGCCAATGCCGGTGGTAGCACATGGTTATCTTCAGCAAATACCACCTATTGGTAATATTAATATATCACAAATGCAACCAGAGCCAGATTACAACGTAAAAACAAGACAATATTTAAATCCTAGTAGTCTTATGGTTAAGCATACATATCCAAACGATAGTAGGTATAGAAGTATATTAAACTTATATCCAAAATTCATGCAATTAGAATCTTATTATAAGGAATTAAGTGATAGAAAAAAAGCATTCCCAACAATAAATGAAAAGATACACAAAATAATAATGAAAATATATATCAAAAAAATAAAAGATCTTATAACTAAATACAAACAAGATTCTTCTAATCCTGCAAACAAATATGATGATTTTCAAAAGCTTTTTACAGAGAATAGTAATCTTATAAAAATACTAGAAGATGCAAATCACGAAAATATCAGATTATTTCAAGAAAATCAAGATAACACACATGAAATACTAAAAGCAAAAAATGATTTTTATAATGCTGCAATAAATGGTGCACAATTCAATAATATATTTAATGCAGCAAAAGCAATAATAGTAAATAATAATGCAACAATAACAAATAATAATACGCTTATAAATACAAAAATATCAGAATATAGTACAAATATAACAAATATACAAAATCTTATAATAGTATTAAATCAGGATATTAGTAAATTTAATAAAACAGAGAATGAATATAAGACACGATTTGATAAAATAAATACAGTAATAGAACGTGAGATATATTCTCATCCAAATGTGATAACTGAATTCAATAAATTAGATCTAGAGTTACAATATATAATTACAGGAGACAATAATACAGGTGAGCCAACTGATAATCAAATTCAAGTAGCAGAACAATTGTTATCTCAAGATATTAAAGTTAATTTTCAAAAATATGAAAGCAAAAATCAAGACATACAAACAAATTTACCACAACTAAATACAATATTTCAGAAAAAATGCAATACATTATCTAGCGATGTATATAAAAAAGAAAAAGAAGCAGATTTTGCAATGCTTGCTTACTTAGGTTTGTTATTATTAAATAAAGAGAATGATGATGATAGAAAAAAAATAGAACCATTATTATTACCTTATTTTAAAAATATAGATTCCTCCAATTTAAATTACGTATTTAATACTCTTAAAGAAGAAGAAGGAGCTTTAGTTTCAAACTTGGATCCACATACTAATATAGCATCTCGGGCTTTTCGATTAAGCAATAATGACCATTATCGTTTAAATAATGCAGAAAAAATAGCAACTAGAAATAGATTTTTATGTGCTTTATTTGGATGCGAACTACCAGAATACCAAGGTAAAGTACCAGATATTGATTTTTCTTCCAATATATTTGGTCAACAGATACTGGATACTTTAATAAGTAATAATACAATAGAAGATAAGAAAATACAGTTATTAAAATTTGACAGAGCCGCCACATTCTCTCGTGAAGTAAAAAAAATAGATCCTCAAAATTTATATTGTTTTAATGGTGCTGATAGACATCAACATATTACAACAGGACGTACACAGGAAGAGCGTCAAAATGAGATTATAGCACATGCATTACAATATCCAGATGATCCATTATTAGAAGTATTTGGCGCATTGAATAATGATATAAATAAATTTGATACGTTTATGCAAGATATAGAAAACTCTGGATATGGAGAATCATTGCTGCAATTAATATATGCTTTTTGTGGCAAAAAAACAAATTTGTTTGTATATTCCCGGAGATTGAATGCCAATATACAACACGATACACAAAAAAATATACAACACTTAAAAGCTTTTATTGAGGTAGTTAATTTACTAAAAACACTACCTAGATTTTATGATACTCTTAATAGTTTAATAAATATTATATTTGAATATGATTCTAATAAAATGATATCAACAGATTTATTTATTATCATTAATGAGTTATTAAAAAAAGGAGCAAATCAAGATCTTATTATGCATGCTTTAGCAAAAATTGTAGAAGTTCCAAATACACTAACAAATGAATATATACCTTATCAAGGAGGATTAATAGAGCCTGAAGATTTATTGGATAATCCAGTAACAGATACTAAAAATCAAGATGTATTAACATATACATGGCAATTAAATAAAACTCAAGGAGATAGAGCAATAAAAATATTTGAACAATCTGCTCTTTTTAATGATACATATAATCTAACGTCTATAGCAGCAATAGATAGCGCAATACTTATACAATCTTCTCCAAAAATATCATCTCATAATTTTACTGCGCGCTCAATCGATTATCAAGCAAATAAATTAAAAATTAGAACTTTAGTTATTAATATGATATTTAATTTAATAGATTATTTAGTTAAGGTGCAAGATTTAAGAAGTGAAGTTAGTTATGTTCCTTCTCATCTTATTGATCCTGTTGGTTATTTAATATCACTTAAGTTAAGGCCATTTTCATTACAAGATACTTTATCATTTGAGTACAATCAATGTAGTAGATCATTGGAAATGTTACCTACATATTTACATTCATCCGAAAATACTTCAGAGATTGTAACACAATCTACAAAAAATATAGATTCTGCTTTAAGTCATATTGGAGAAAATACTAATACATTTATAATGTCTGTTTTTGATGTTAATATATTCAATTTAATAGATGAATTAACAAATCAAAAATTTAAAGACAATGGAGGTTATAATCCAAATTCTAGATACACAATAGATATAAAAACATTAACTAATATACCAAAGTCTATAAAAATTACTGATCAAACTCCCCCATTAATAATTCAAGTTATGCAACTTATTAATAATAAACTTATTAATAATAATGTTAATAATTTCCATAATCCTTTTCAGGAATCGGATATAGAAATATTACACAAAAACATAAAAATACTGGAACACCAAATAAAACAAATAGATCGATTATCATCTGCGATTCGAAGTAAGAAAAAAGGAAAGAGAAAATTAAATGATAAAAATAATAAACCTCGTAAGTCAAATAAAGGAAAAGCAACAAATAATAAGCGACCAAAAGATACAGAAACTCAAAATGCACATATTTATAAATTAAAACTAGAGTTAGAAGAAGAGAAATTATCTGGATATACTAACAAAAAATCAAATGATCAATTGAGCAAAAAAGTAGAAAAAATAATTAAACTAAAAGTTGATGATCGTGAATCAGATATAACAAAACAATTAGAAACCTGGAAAGAAAAAGAAAAAATAAAATATAAAAAAATATTAGATGAAAATACTAAAAAATTAGCATTTGCACACAATACACAAGTAAAAATACTAAGTAAATTACAAGATTCTGTATATAGATTCAATCAAGAATATCAAATGCATAAACTACCAGAAAATGATCAACAATTACTATACTTTTTAGAGAAATCATTATCTTTAAGTTTACCAAATCTGAAATCTGCTAAACATAATAAACAAATGCCATTTGAAGTTACATCAGATAATAAAATAAAAATAGACTCATCAATAATACTCTCACCATATTCTATAGAAGATCTGAACCATAATCCAGAATTACAAATAATAATTATGGAAGCAATAAATAATCCATATACAGATATTGCTGAAGGAATATACACACCAGATAAGAGTTCCGATGGTTATAAAACACTAATAAATAAATTACCAACGCCTATAGATAAATTTTTAATAACTCCAAATAAAGCAAAATTATTAAATACAATGAAACAAAATGAAGTAGAAAGATGTATATTTTCAAAAATTACTCTACCTTCACCTCCAACTAACTCATTTGCACCTATACATAAATACAAAAATGCAGAATTTAGATATAAAAAACAGAATCTTGAAACTTTATTTGCTATATATGTATTTGATATATTAAAAATAAGTAGCTCTTTTAATATTTTTTCTGAATTAAAAGACAGATATATACCAAGTAATACCTTAGATCTTTTTGTTCATGAGTTTTATGATTCTACAACTAAGCAACCAAAAATATTAACAGATGCAGCACAAATAAATGCTTTAATTAATATACTAGATGACGATACCATAACACAAAGACACACAGATAGAAGTATTCAACACAGACCATATACAATAGATTTTTTTGAACCTAGGAATCTAGATATACTTAAGAAATTAAAATCTCCCAAAGAGGTATCAGATTATATTTTTGAAAAAATAGAAAACATGCCTGAGACAACTCAATCTGTAAAAAACAAAAAATATCTTATGAATAGCATATGGTATAATTATAGAAATTCTTTCGACGATAATGCTAATAATAAAAAATACATTGCAAATATGTGTATAATTAGTATCCAAGATATTCCACCAGATATTATAGATGAAATAAAATCAAATCCTAGATATTTAGAAATTGGTGATTGTGATATACATGGAAATATTAATATAGATAATTTGTTTAAAGAGCACCATCCAGATATAGACCAAAATACTATGACATTATATGCTAATTTTTGTTGTACTTTAACAGCTGGTTCTGCAATTCCTAATGTACATCTAGAAGTTGATGATCAGATATTAGATGATGCTGGTAATTCTATAAAAGATGCAAATCAGATTAAAACTATGAATAAGAAAACTTTTAAAGATAATACAAAAAAAATATATCAATCTGATAATAATACAGCAATAAATAATATAAGAAAACAACAAAAAAAACCTAAAAATAAAGGAGCAAAACCCACAAGAGGATCTCAAAAATATCTTTTTGATGAAAAAAATCTAAGAGTGCAAAAAATTAATAAAAATCATGATTTATCTCAATATATAACAGACGCTATAAATTATAATAAGCAAAAAATAGATTATATAGATAAAAAATTAGAATATCAAGACAAGGCAATAGATTCTTATATAGCATCAGATATACAAGATCTAATTCCGTTATTAAAAGCTTGTAGAACAGTATCTGCAACACTTTGTAAAGCACATAGAGATATAATACCAATTATAAAAACAACATCATTAGAAAATACAATTGCTCAAACAAGCTTTAATATGCAATTATATCAAGAAGAACAAGAAAAAGAATTAGCTGAAATGTTAGAATTGTTAAAATGTGATCCAGTTATCAAAGAAAGCAAAGGAGCGTTTGATAGTCATAGAGGTAATTTTCTAAGTAATAAATTATATAAATCTATCATAGATGAACTGGAGGCTGAAATACAAATCGCAAAAGCACAGAATCAATTGATATCACTAGNNATAGTCCATGACAAGAGAAGAAATAGAGAAATTAGAAAAACTTATTGTATCTGATAGATTAGATTCATCTGAAATGAAGAAAAAACGAGATGAAGCTCAGGATATTTGGAAAGATTTATCATTATATAAATATTCAAAAAAAGATCAGTATGATATATATACTAATATTACATTTGAGAATAAAAAAATAAAAACTATATTAATAGAAGATAATATGAATATACTTGGTAATCACTTCAAAATACTAGAAGAACTAAAAGGAGATTTACCTGCTTATAACAATATGCAAACTCAGGTAATATCACTAATGAGTCAAATACTCACATCATTTAATTGCTCTACAAATATAGAAAGACCAAATGATAGTTTACATTTTGAAGCTAAAAAAATCAAAGAAGATTTAAAGAAAACTCAGCAACAAATAGAACAAATAATAAATGATTTTTCAGTCATTAAAACTGATCCATCAATACATACTAGTACAGGTATTATATTTGATAATACAACAGAGGTTAATATAGAAAATAAAACTTTTTTTGTATTTTTTCAATTATTGAAGCAATACTTAAAACAGTACATTATACTTTTTAATTCTTATAATCAATCAATACCTCTTAGTTTTAATGAACAGCAAGATATAGAAGATGTAATCTATACATATCAAATATTAACGTCTAAAATATCAAAATATACAGAACCGGAAAATAAAACCTCAATACCTATACTGCATACTTTATCTGATCAGGATAAACAATATGCTATAGAAGCTTGTGAAATACATATAAAGATACTTAACAAATGTAAACATAATTCTCAAGAGATAGTAAATGAATTAATCAGTATATTTAATATACCAAATAAAAATGAACTTGCCGCAAAAGCTAGAACATTTATACAAGAATATGAAAAAGAGCTATATAAACAAAACAATCCAAAATTAATAAAAACTTATTTAAACTGTCAAATATTTATAGATATGCTAGAGAATTCAGATAATATGAAAAAACAAGCTGATATAGCTATACACAATGCAAATAAATTTATAGAAGCAAGTATAGATATAGATAATAATATGAAACAAGCTAAAGAATCATTAATATCTCAAAATAAAGAAAATGCTGGACCTCCAAGTATGCCAAATATACCAACAGATTCAGCTATATCTCAAAAATTTACCGAATCTGAAAAAAGAAAATTATTATCAAAAAATAATATAAATCATTCTAATACACAAGCACAGAATACTGCATTCACAAAATCAAATATACTAGACTATATAACACCTATTGCTCTTATTACTATTTTTATAATAACAGCTTCAATATTCGCAAATAACAAACCAGTAGCAGTAAAATCTTAATATTAAAATATTATTTGATATTATTATATTAGGAGCAAATATGCAAACAGATACAAAAATTATAGCAATGAAAAGCTATGCTATTATTCAAAAAATACTAAAAAAAGAAAAATTACAAGCATTATTTTTAGATTTTGATAATCATGAATATGTATCTCATGGTGTAATTATTAGTATTAATCATGATACTTTGAAAAAAGGAGATACAATAATATATAAGACTAATATGGCTGTGTCTTTATCGAATATTCAAGCTGATTATTTTTATATAAAAACTGATGATATAATTGCAAAAATAGGAGAAAATCATGAGTAAATCAACTATCTTTATAGATGATAATAATTTGCAATACAAAGAAATAATTTTACAAGGAGCTAAAATAACTGCTGATTTACTTACATCATCTCTTGGCCCAAACGGAAAATTTACAGTTATTGCAAATGAAAATGCATATTCTCATAACAGATTTACTCGTGATGGAGCTACTATAGCTAAAAACATTAGTAGAATTAAAGATGATAATAATGAAGCTCTTAAAAATATTGGAATAGAATTAATAAAGAGCAATTGTATTACTATGGCAAATAAAATAGGAGATGGAAGTACAACTGCAGGAGTCTTAACTTATGCTTTTCTTCATCAGTCACTACTTGCTCAAAAAAAAGGATATACTTCATATGAAATTAAAAAAGCTTTAGATATTATCTTGGAAGTAGGATCTCAATATATTAATGATAATAAAAAAATTATTACATCAAATAGTAATGAATTAAAAGCAGTAGCTATTAACTCTACTCATAGTCATAGTGATGGCGAACTCTTATATAATATTTTTAGTAAATATGGACCAGATGTATTTATTATAGCAGAGGAATCTGGTTTATTTGAAACAACATATACATATAAAGAAGGATTTTCCTTTGATGGAGGTGTTATGTCTAATATGAGAAATAATAAAAACATAACAATTAATGATCCTTTTATTTTAATTGTTAATAATAAAATTACTAGTTTAGTTCCTTATGCAATGATATTAAATGAAATTATTTCAAAGGGTAAACCATTAATTATTATAGCTGATGATTTTGATCCTATTGTTTTAAGAGGTATAGATGCAAATCAACATATGTTAAATTGTATTTGTATTAAAGCACCAGGATACGGAGAGCATAAAACCAACTTTTTATATGATGTTTCAAAAATAAGTGAAGCTCAAATGAATTATACTGAAATTAATATGAATATACTTGGTTCTATTAAAACTGCGTATATTTCAAGTAGCTTTTGTTCTTTTATTCATGATAAAACAAATACCGAAACAATACTTGATTTAAAACAAACTTTGGAAGATCAATTACAATCATCTACATCTGAATACGAAAAGGAAAAATTAAAAAAAAGAATTGCTTGTATTTCTGGTAGTGGTGTTGTTATTATTCATATAGGAGGAGCTACAGAAGAAGCTATTAAAGAAAATAAGGATAGATTTGAGGATGGTATTGCTGCATGTAAAGGAGCTATTTCTCATGGCACAATTATAGGAGGAGGAATAGATTATATGAATATATATAAATATATCAACAAACAAAACAATTTAATAGAAATATTATCAGAAAGCTTATTAAGTATAATTAAAGGTATTCTTAATAATTCTAATAGATCAGATTTATTATATAGTTTAATAAAATCAAGAAGATATCAGATGGGATTTGATGGTAATAATATTGTAAATCTTGTTGAGAATGGTATATGCGTACCTGCACTTGTTTCTTTATCAGCACTTAAATATAGCATGTCTACAGCAAAAATTTTCATAGATATTGTAGGAATTATAGCAAATATTAATGAAGACAAATCTCAATATGATTAAAGAAATAATATAAATACTATAAGTATTAATGAAATAGTAATAATAAGATATGATACAATAATATATGTTTATTGTAAATCTTATTTTTTATAGATTATGTTTTTCTTCTACATATAAATCATTTTTCTATAATTTTCTATCATTTTCTGCTGATTTTTCTGTTGATAATCCAGATGCCTCGTCTGATAGCTTAGACTCAGGCTCTTCACCTGATGGTTCAG
>DCST01000036.1 GCA_002325765.1 bacterium UBA1459
AACTCATTACTCTAATTTCTTCTGTAAAAGATTTAGAAAAATTTAAAATAAAGATAAATAAAGAAGAGGCCAAAATTTTGGAAAAATTTTGGCCGGGGAAGGTCAGTATTATTTTAAAAAATAAAGCATTTAGATATCCTAAAAATAAAAAATTAGTAGAATTATTAATGGACGTACAGAGACGAGAGGGGTATAACTATAGTTATAAAACAGTAGAAGATTATTTAAATAGATTTAGAAAATCTACCAATATAGATACTGTAATAAATAAACTATTAAATTCCAATCCTGATGTAGAAACAATAAAAGTACCATATAAATTTTTATCAAACTACAGTTCTGATAATTTAGAAGTTAAAAATAACATTGGTAATATAGTAAAAATTGAAGGTGCTGAAAAATTTGGGTTAGAATTTATTAAACACAAAACCATAGATGGTTTAAATAATCATACCGCAATTGAAGATGTAAAAGATATTTATAAATATCTTTCAAATGTTAAAATTCCAAATATAAAATCTAATACACCAAAAGATATTTATAACAAAATACCAAGTTTAAATAATAATGTGTTAGTAATAGCTGATATACACGAGCCATTTAGTTTAGATGCATATTTCGATTTTTGTGTTGAAATGAAACATAAATATAATACAGATCACACAGTATTTATTGGAGATATAATTGATGATCATTATCACTCATTCCATTCAGTAGATCCAGATGGTTATTCTGCTGGTGACGAATTAAGACGTGCTAAAGATAGATTACAAAAATGGCATAGTGAATTTCCAAATGCAGTTGTTACTATGGGGAATCATGATATAAGATTTTATAGAAAAGCATATAATTCTGGTTTATCTAAAGAATGGATTAAAGACATTAAAGATGTATTAGAAACTCCAACATGGAAATATGTAGATGAGTATGATTTTAATGGAGTATCATATGTTCATGGTTATGAATATGGCGAAAAAGCAGCATATAATAGAGCTCTTTATAAAAATAAATCTGTAGTACAGGGACATTTACACACACAAGGTTCCATACATTATGTAAATAATAATATATTTGGTATGATAGTTGGTTGTGTAGATAAAGATACTGAATATTTAACTGAATTTGGTTGGAAAAAAATATCAGAATATAATAATGCAAATGTAGCGCAATATATTGATGGTTCTATAGAATTTGTAAAACCTATTAATTATATAAAAGTTCCAGAAACAAAATTTAATTACATTAAAACTAAATATGGTGTATCTCAAAAGATATGTGATGCTCATGATTTTGCATATTTACCTAGGAGAAAAGATAAACTAAACNNAAACCAGCAGAACTTATAGACAGAATAAATAGAACTGTTAGTTTCCAAGAATATATTGTTACCACATTTTCTACAAATTTTACTAATACAAATAATTTAAATGAAATTCAATGGAGATTATTAGTAGCATTTATTGCAGATGGAACTTTTATGGGTAATAAATGCAGATTTATTTTCAAGAAAGAACGTAAAATAAATAGATTAGAATATTTATTAAATGAACTTAAATTAGAGTATAAAAAAGTAAATTACAAAGATGGTACTACAAACATTTCATTTGAAAAACAACCATATATGGTTAAACATTTTTATGAAATAGAAAATGTTTATAAATTACATTCAGATGTAAAAAATATAATATTACAAGAATGTTTAGTGTGGGATGGTGATCAGAAAAAAAGATTATCTACATCTATAAAATTAGATGCTGATATAATACAATATTTCGCAAATTCTACTGGTAGAACAGCAACAATTTATACCGATTCTAGGATTGGATATAAAAATGATAATTATAATGTATTATTTTCAAATAGACGTAACGTTACAATTTCTAGTACTAGAAAAGATATAATAACAGAAATACAATCTGAAGATGGTTATAAATATTGTTTTACTGTACCGTCAGGATTATTACTACTAAGATGTGAAAATGATATATTTGTAACTGGTAATTGTGGCATAGACGAGAGTAAATATGCTTTCAATTATGCAAAGGGTGGTAAACGACCAAACATTTTAGGTTGTGGCATAATTTTAGGTAAAACTCCTATATTAGAAACAATGAAAAATATATAATAATATATATAAAAAAATAGTAATTGAAGCACCAGCACCAAAATTAAACACTCATATTTTGGTTGATAAAATTAGTATAGATGAATTAAATTTAGTTTTAGTAGTTTATATTAATAAAGAATCTACATTCAAAACTGTTTATGATGATAAAACTAATGAATATTATTTAACAGAACATTTCAACGATGAAAATAATACTATTAGATTTCATAGATTTAAACATTACATTAAAATAATAGATAATATTAAAAATGTGGACAGTAAAATATTAAGAAATTATATAAAAGAAAAATATGGTGAATTTAAAGGATCTGATATTTTACTTTTATATAAAATTGAATATGAAGATACGTTTAATATTATAGAAGATTTAGAAAAAACAATAAACTATTACACTAAGCCAGAATAAAATCTGGCTTTTTTTATTTTATAAAATATATAAAATAAAAAAAGTTAATGAACATTGAAAAACTATTAAAAGTAAATCCAAGATTTGTAAAAATTATGTTAGATAAACTTGACTTGGATTATGTATTATCATTTATAAAACCTGGAGATAAAGATTTAGCACAATATTTACACGATTTAAGATATTTAAAATTGGCTGATTATGATAGTTCTAGAGGTATTAATTTATATAATTTTAGTAATTTAAATGGATTAAATTTAACTGTTCATGTTGGTTCATGTGATATTAATTTCAATACGACCAGTATATTGAATCCCTTAAAGGATTTTAGCGGCTTAAATTTAATTGGATATACTGGTTCAAGTTATATTATGTTTTATAATTTATCGAATTCAATAGATTTTAGTACTTTAGATTTAACTGGTTATACTGGCAATTATAAAATTTTACTAGTTAATTTTAATCCAGTAAATAGAAGACATGATATATTTTTAGAAATTAATAAAGATAATTATTTGGAAATGATTAAAAAACATAATTTAAAATATATAAAATAAAAACATTTTTAATGTTAAAAATAAAACAGATAAAGAATTTAATTTCAGATCTAAATAATAAACTAAATTTATCCAATGTATCTAACAATTCAAATTTAGGTAATAGTTCTACTTTAATCCCAACTGAAAATGCTGTAAAAACATACATATCAAATATAACATCTAATGTTATAGGTGGTCTTAGATACATAGGCATATTAGATGTTAGTTTAATATCTACATTTTCTCAAATAGGTAATTCTTTAAAGGGAGATTTATATTTAATTAAGAANNTCCTCCAAGCAATCGTTTAAAAAATTCTGATATCCCACCATCTAATTCTTGTTTTATTATTAAATGAAAATGATTTTATTATAATTAATCAAATAGTAGCATCACCAGCATTATCTAATATAGATTTAATAAATACTAGTAATTTAACAAATCTATTAGAGTGGAATGATATAATGGTTGACGATTCGTTTTTGACCGCAACAAATTCTAATATACCGACCTCTGAGTGCGTTAAAAATTATTTTGATAACAATATAACAACCAAACAAAATAATTTCACAGAAGCCGTTTTTGAATATAATATAACCAATACAATCAACGCAAATACCAATTTAAAT
>DCST01000009.1:0-42730 GCA_002325765.1 bacterium UBA1459
TCTTCTTCTGATAACTCAGGCTCTCTCAATAATAATGATTCTTTACAAAAAACAGATAATTTATTAGATAGTAATCAAGAACAAAAAACTTCTATAACAAAAGAAGGTAGTGATAATATAAATAATAATAAATCTGCAGATGATACACAAAAAAAAGATAATCAAAATATCAAAAAAGATGAGGTGTCATCTGTAGCAGATAAGAAATGGTTCACATATGGATTAAAAGGGATCTCTATGTGTGCAGGATGTTTTTTAGTTGGATATATAACACATGTTCTATCTATCAAAATACCTAAAAAATATCTAGATCAATTTATGGATCAGGTAAATTATATTACAAAAAAAGAATTGGATCCAAAAACCAAATATGACTCACCATATATGACTGCCATAGAAGAATTAGGTGATATGAATGATAATACACCATCGCAAACACAATTCATTGAACAAATAAAAGATAAAATAAAAGATAGACCAGTATATGAACAACATATAATTATGGCACATCAAATACCACAAATATCTATTCCTTCCGAAAAGTTAATAGAAATGACACCAGCAACAATATCAACATTAAATAGTCTAGCATCATTAGAAGTTAAAAATTTAGAGCAAGAAATTGCGAAAGCGCGCTTACTTGCAGAAGAAATAGGTCAATCCTCACTATCAACTGAAGAAAAAAATAACTTGAGAAATATATTAAATAATTTAGATCAACTTTATGATATACCTAAAGAAAAAATACAACAAGCTAAAGATAGTTTATGGACAATAGTATCATCTATACTTNNTAGTATCATCTATTCATGCATCTAGTAAAAATAATAATGATAATACTCAAGAGAATGAAATTGATCGACAAGGAGAATTTAGTATAGGCTGCCAACTTTTATTAGATAAAATTCAATCTTTTCTTTAATTAAATGTTAAAATAATATACGTGAAAAATAATGCTTTATATATGGGTATTGTCAGCATGTTTATGCAAATAGGAGCAACGCTTGTTTTTGCTACAGGTAATATTATTATCGCAAATGTCTTAATGTCGGAACATACATTAATCCTTACCAGAAGTCTAGCTGAATCTATTCCAATTTTATTAAAATTATTTTCTGGTACAATATCTGATATTTTTCCAAATAAAAAAGTAATTTTATTAATAGGTTATGGAGGTATTATTCTTTGTAAATTAGGTATGTTATTTTCTACTTTTACAACTGTATTTTCGATAGCATTATTAAGTAAAGTATATATTATTTCTTTATTTATAGATAGGTCATTAAATTCTATTAGAGATATACCAAGAGAAATACTATTAAATGATAGCGCTCAAACAAGTGTTATTCATAAGTCATTTGGTATAAGAAAAATAGTAGCATCTATGGGATCTATAATTGGAGGTATTTTAAGTTTTGTACTTGTATCTTATAAATTTAGTGGTACTTTTATATATAGTATAGCTATTTTACCATTAATATTAGCAAATGTAATTTTATATAAATTAGTTCATAATATAAATACAGAAACTAAAACAGAGACAAAAAGTAAGCATATAATATCAATTTTAATATACTTAATAGCAAGTAATATAATTATATATTTTGCTCCATATTTAAGTATGATTTTTGGATCAAAATATTTTTTTGAGAAAAAGGATCAAAATTATAAACAGGAAATATGCCTGTTATTGTTTTCTGGTGCTCTATTTCTGTTATCTTGGTATTTCTTCAAAATGATTATAATAGCAGGATACGTAACATTTAATTTTACATTTTTTATTAATAGACTATTATCTTCAAAATTATATATACAAATAAAAGATAATATGAAAAATAAGTTTTTTATGCATATTGGTATTCTATCTGTATTATTGTCATTTGGTCGTATTAATGATACTATATATTATACTTATGGTATTTCTTTAGGATTTAATGTAAATATTACAATTTTATTTTTTATGTTTTATTATATATCAATTGTCTTAGGATCTTTATTTTTTACATCAATTACAAAGAAAGTACCTATCTATATTTATATATTACTAATATCTTTATTTTTATTTTGTTCAAATATTATACTGATATTGTCAGTAAACAAGATATTGTTTTTTGCAAGTTTATTTTTTGTAGGATTATATAGTTCTGGTATGGAATTATTATTACAAGTATTAATATCTAAATCATTTAATGTTGCAAAAGGCACAATGTTTGGTTATTTTTATACTTTAAATGGTATTTCCACAATTATAAACGCATTGATTATTACTAAATTAAATAATGTAGTAGCTGCAGCAAAATTTGGATGTTTATTTCCAATAATTATATTTGCATATGTAATGTATACTTTAAAAGATTTAAAATAGTATTTTGTAAAAATGTTATAATATATCATGGATTTTAGTAAATTATCTGAATTTGTATCACAGAACATACCAATGATTATGATGTTTGGAGGAATTATAGTATTTATGATTTATAATCATTTTGATTCAAAGAAAAAAGAAGAAGTATATAAAAAAATAAGATCAGCTATTAATGCGGCTCCTCTAGGATCAACAGTATTATTTGATAGTAATTATGTTGGTATTATAACAGGCATAGAAGATATTGATGGTAATGTAATATTTACAGTTACATCTGGAGGTTCATCAATGCGTATGTTATCTACTAATGTACAAAAAGTAATATCTTAAATATAATTTATTTTTTTAAAGAAGCAATAAAGGTTTTTGCGCATAAATTTGCAATTTTAGTCATTTTGTGTAATAACTCATTATGACTAGTGGCGCTTATTTCTTTACGAGCACTCATTTGATTAAAAATATTATTTAATAATATAAATTGCTGATAAGCAGGTAAATATAATTGTTTTTCTATTAGTTTTAAACATACATGATAAACATTTTCAAAAGAACTAGAAACGCAATATTCTTGATAATATTTTGTAAATTGTTTTTCATGTTCTAAATATAAATCTCCATAAGTTACATTATTACTCCATGTAGTAGAATAAATTGAAGTTTTAAGAGATCTCATAAGTTCGCATCTTTCAAGACCATATGCAAGCTCTATAACAGGAGCATCTAAAATAATATCTCCCATTTTATGAAAGTATGTATATTGAGTAATTTCTGTACCATAGTATAATACCTCCCAACCTACACCAGCAGCACCTAATGACTTACTTGACCAATTATTATCAATGAATTTTATATCATTCCCTGTTAATCCTATATGTTTTAAGCTGTCTAGATATCGTTCTTTAATATCTGCTGATGTATTTTTTATAAGCACTTGATATTGAGTATGTGTAAGTAGTCTATTTGGACTTTCTCCAGATCTACCATCAGCTTCTCTTGTACATCTTTGTATGTATTTTATTGAACAATGCTCTTTAAATACACCAAAAAAACATTCAGGATGATATGTTGCTGCTCCAATATTAGCTTCATATGGTAAAATTTCTATACAATCATACCAGTATTCATTAAGTTTGTTTCTTAAATCAATCATAGTTTTATTTTATAATATTATAAATAGAATTAAGAGTAATTGATTATAGTACTATATCTTAATAAAGTATAATTATTTATATGAAAAACCTAACCTNNAGTCAATTGCTTCATATATGTTTGAGTATTTTAAAAGTAAGATAGAAAATGATAATTTAAATGTGGTTATTACAAATTTAACTGATTTGATAAAAATGGAAAATAATTCCAATCAACCTCCATTATTTTTTTTAAATAAAGATAATATCTTTATTAAAGATGTAAAATGTACAGCTGGTAGTAAAATGATGAAAGATTTTATCGCTCCAGTTACAGCTACAATTGTAAAAAGACTTCAGANNAATTATGTACTGTTAATCTTGATGAATATGCAATGGGAGCTACAGGTAAAACAAGTGCATTTGGTATAACAAAATCTATATGGAAAAATAGTAATTTAGAAGAAATGTCACCTGGGGGTAGTGGTAGTGGTAGCGCAGCTGGAGTGGCTGCTAATTATGGATTTTTTGCAACAGCAACTGATACAGGAGGATCTAATAGACTACCTGCAGTATGGTCAGGATTAGTTGGATCAAAGTTTACATATGGTCTTGTACCTAGATATGGAGTAGTTGATTTTTCTTCTTATTTAGATAGTCCTGCATTATTTACAAAAACTGTTGAAGATACAGCATTGTTATTTGATTATATTGTTGGTAAGTGTAATAAAGATTTTACATCTGTAGATTTTATTGAACAAAATTCTAGTAAAAAAATAGGATATTATATACCTGAAGATATTACAGAAGAAGTAAAAAAAACAATTTATGATCAAGTAATATTTTTAAAAAATAATGGATATGAAGTAGAAGCAGTAAAATTAAATTATTTAGAGTATACTCCTGCTCTTTATTCAGTAATAGCATTTGCAGAGGCTTCATCAAATCTATCAAGATATTCAGGTTTATTTTTTGGCAAGAATATAAAAATTGAAGAATGGGAAGACCTATATTCTAAAACTCGAACAGAAAATTTCGGAGAAGAAGTACAAAGAAGAATATTAACAGGTAGATATGTTATGCAATCTTCATTTAATGAAGGATATATTATTCAAGCTAGAAAAATAATTAATAAAATGTGGATAGATCTTAAGCCTTTATTAGATAAATATGATGGTATTCTAATGCCATGTGATGGAGGGCCTGGATTAACTATACATGAATCTTTAACACCTGATCCTCGTAAAATGTATCAACTTGATACATTTACATGTTTTGCTAATTTTTTAGGTATACCTGCAATTGCAATATCTACAGACTTATGCTCAACTAAAACGCCAATTGGATTACAAATAATTGGTAGACCATTTGCAGATAAGCTTATTTTTAGTATTGGTNNTTGAAAAAAATACACAATTTTTTAATAAGTATATGAGAGTAAAATAATTTTTATAAAAACAGTATAATAATTTTGTAAAATAATTTATGAGTAAAAAAAGAAAAAAAGAGGCATTTGGATTACCTGTAGATTTTGATTGTTTTCATAGTTGTGTAATTTTAAGAAAATCTAAAACTTCATTTAAAAAAGTTTCTAGTTATAGACAAAGCACTAATAGGATAAAAAACATGCAACATTTAGGATTACTACCATTTACACATAGAAATTTAGTATTATAGTATAAATGAACGATAATAAATATAATATTAATAAAGTATTTTTTATTAGAATTATAATGCATCTTAATTCTATTATTAATGATAAGTCTGTAAATATTACACTTACATATTTTCAGTTCTGTTTTCAAAAAAATTGCATAGAAATTAGAGCTCAAAATACAGATGCTCGCCTAGTATACAAAATTAATACCGAAAATAGTATTGAGAAAAATATTTTAATTAAAGCATCTAATCTTTTTAGTATTATCAAAAAACTTGTTGGATCAAGTATTACATTAGAATATACAAATGATTATCTAATATTACATGACAAAAAAGGATCATTTAAACTAAGAATATTAAGCGGTAATTATGATTTTAGTATTTCAGAGAATTTTCAATATATTACAACTATTGATGATTTAGCGCAAAAAATGCAGTCCATTAATCTTAATTTAAAAGAAGGATATGCTCTTATAANNGATCACGTAATTCTATTGCAATATGATAATAGAAGAATTGCGATATATAAGGAGTTAAATGATTATATGCATTCAGTAACTTTAAGTATTAATTTAAGCTTATGTAATAATATAGCTAAATATATTAATGGTAATGTAAAAATTTTTGTTGCAAATAATACTTATAAAATAGAATCAGATGAAATGATATTATATTCAGTAATGACGCCTATAAATCAAATGCTTAATTATGAGTATTTATTAAATAAAAGTAGTTATATGTTTAGTTGTGATGGAGCTGAATTTAAAGCAGCAATTAATAGAGTGCTTACACTTTCCTCAAAATTCACTCATCGTATTATTTTAGAATTTATGCAAAATAACTTAAAAATAACAAGTTTTGATCCAGTAGAAGGAGAGGCTATTACTAATATAGAAGGTAATGGTAATTTTGATGGTAATATTAATATAAATGGTATAATACTTAAAGATAGTTTAAATGCTCTTAACGATAGTATAATTAATATATACTATCAATCTGCAATTAAACCAATAGTATTAGAATCATTCTCTACTCATGTAATTGTACCAATTCGTATTTAATTTATTGAGCAATACTAATCCAATAATTCATCCAAGTATATGGAGTAGAAGTAAACATCATAGATTCAAACTGACTAATTGGCATGCTTGGCTGCGTATTAATAGAAGTTATTAAGAAAATACATGGTATATTATTACTATCTATATATACAAAAGATTGGCCAACTTCCATAAGACCATATTGCATATTTTCATCTACAGAAAGTGAGCTATTTGTATAAGGTAATGTATTGCTAAATATATTAATTGATTTATTATTAAATAAAGATACCATTCTTTGAGCATCAACATATGCTCTCATATTTGCAATAGAAGATTTATATACTTCTTCTGCTTTATCTGTTGGTCCTGCATGCTTAGGTATAATATCTGTTACTAAAATATAATAATGTTTATCTTCATCGAAAATATAACTCTGATTCATAAATAATAAATTATTATTATCTGAAATATTTGTATATTCATATATTTTAACACCTTGCATTTGTTTTAGTTGATTAAAATTCTCTATAGATCCATCAAATTCTAGTTTTATACGAGATTCAATCACATATCCGCTTCTTATTTCTGATGTGCAAAAAAGAGGATGAGATCGTTTTACATGATATGCTATAAAGTTCTTAAAAGCCTGAGTATCTTCAATAATAGAAGGAGTATATGCGGATATTTTCATTTGAAATGATTTTCCATGTACTATTGTTTTTATAGATGAGACTTGGGTATGTGGTAATTGAATACCTGGTTGAGAGATTTTTAATAATAGTTTACTACTTTTAAGATCAATTATAAATTGCTTTAAATCATTATTATTTATAATATTTTTGATTTTTTCTTGTTCTTCTGAGGTAAAATCATCTAAAGTAGTATCTTGAGTCTCAATACCATGTTTTTTTGCTTCAATAGCTAATCCTTTCATAACTAAATATTGTCCATATGCATCATTATCTTCTCCATAAAATGGTTTAATGCAATTTAAAGGCATATCTATTTTCTGATTAAAATATTTAGTTGAATTATCTACTTTTACAAATACCATCGCTAAACCACTCATAGAAAAGAAAAGTAATACAATAATGATATTACTACTTCTTCCTACTGAGATTAAGCGTTTTAGATAGTATTGTCTCAATTGTGATTTTGATTCCATATATTATATATTATTATATTTAAGCTAATTCTATACAACTGTATAGGTGCCTGTATCCTGTTTTTCTGTCATAATTCTTTCTACGATTTTTTTTAAAAATAACAATTTTATCTCCTTTTTGTTTAGCATTTACCACTTTACATTTAATAACTGAAGGATTATATCCATTTTCTGTAGAAAATAATAATGGTAAATCTATAATATCTCCAGTGTTACAATTAAGTTTATCCACGAGACATTTTTGCCCTTTTATTAATTTATATTGCTTGTTTCCAGACTTAATAATATATTCATTTAGCGCACTCATAATATTAATTATATATTATTTAGGTAGAAAAATTTTAATATTGATATATGCGTAAATGTATATTAGATATTTCTAAAAAAAGAGTAGGTATAGCAATATCTGACGATCAATCAAAATTTATAATCAAAAGTAGTTGTATTTACTATAATAATAATTTTTCTAAATTACAATATCAATTAAAAATATTTTATCAAAAGTATACTATAGGAAAAACACTTATTGGATTACCTTATAGTACAGCTAATGATATTCAAGTATTACTTATTAAACATGTAGCTCATAATTTAAGAAATATTATTAAGCCATATGAGTTTGTGAACGAAAATTTTTCAACAGTTGATGCGATTTGTTTTCAAATGGCAAATAAAGAAGAATATAAAGATTTTACAATAGATGAAATAGTATGCAGAAGATTATTTGAATTTTATAAAGATATTTAAAGATATTATATATATATGAAGATAACTTATAAATGGCTATGTCAGCATATTCAGTTTTATGAAACAGATATTATTAAATTATTAAATCAAATTGAAGATATTTTAATTAAATTAGGTATAGAAGTGGAAAATGTTCATTTCATCAATCCAATACTTAAATGTAAAATTATTTATATAGAAAATTTACCAAAAATGAAGGTAAGAAAAGCTGTTATTACACATAATATTGATAGTAAGTACTTATCTTATAAATATGATGTAATTGAAGTATTATGTGGAGCTGATAATGCAAGAGAAAATCTATATACAGCTTTTGCTCCAATTAATACATTATTGCCAAACGGTATAAATATACAACCAAGATCTATTCGAGGATATAATAGTTATGGTATGTTATGTAGTGGAGATGAAATTGGAGATGCGGTAACAGATGGTATTCTAGAATGTTCAGAAAATGATGAGGATATTTTAAAATATGATGACATTTTGATTAATATATCTATATCAACAAATAGATCTGATTTAATGTGTATAAGAGGTATAGCTAGAGAGTTATCCTTTAAAAATTTAGGAAAAATGAAAGCATTACCTTTATATAAACCAAAAGAAGAATATAAAATAGATATTGAGAATAAAACTAATTTATACTTTACTTATACTTATATAGAAAATATTCAATTACATGATTATATTAATGCTTTTCTTAAACATATTGGTCAATATAGTAATGATATATATATTAATTTATATAGATTTATATTATTAGATATTGGTATACCTATACATATATATAATGCTAAGAAAATTAATAAAATTACTATCGAAGAAAATCAAAGTATTATAGTTAAAAATGAATCAGAGATTATAAGTTATGCTGGTATGCAAGGATTATTAAACGCAGATACAAATTATAATATTATTGAAGCTGCTCATATAGATTCTCAATATATTACTAAAAATGAAACATTAAGTGCAAAATACTTTAGATTAGGTATTGATAGAAGTATTTCTATACCTTTATATTGTGGTACTTTATTTAAAGAAGGTAAGATATATACAACAAATACATCTAATGACATTAATACTATAAAAAAGAAAATCTTTTTATCATTATCTGAATTTTATAAGATATCTGGATATCAATATGCTCTTGAACAAATAAAAAATATACTTGAATCATTTGAATTTAATTGTGAAATTACTCGTCAAAAGAACAATCTTAACGATGAATTTGGTATATTTTGTGAACCTCCTCATTATCGATATGATATTAATAATAGTAGAGATATTATTGAGGAAATATTACGTATTAGCGGCATAGATACTAATTATACATCAAGTTATATAAAATATTCTAATGATATACATAATCAAGTTGCAGACGCTTTATTGTATCAAAATATTCAAGAAGTTAAAACTTTTATTTTTGATGAAGATGGAGAAATAGAAATTGATAATCCTTTTGATAGTAATTTAAAATACTGCAGAAATACACTTGAAAGATGTATGGCTAGAAAAGCAGAGCAAATATATAATAATGGACAAAAAGATATTAAAATATTTGAAATAGGTACAATTTTTACTAATAATACAGAAGAGCAAAGACTTGGTATTTTATTTGCAGGTAAACCAAGTAAATCATTACTAATTTCCTCATATCATAATCAAAGTAATATAAAATATAAATTTAGTGATTTAAAAAAAATTATAGATTATTTATCAAATATTATTTCAATTAATTATTTATTAGTTGAAGATAAGACTCTTATATTTGAAGAGGGATTTGCAAAGATAGCACCTTGGTACTACTATTGTGAAATGAAAATAAAATCATCTAATAAAAACAAAGTTATTTTAAATAATTGTATAGATATTTCTATAAAGACAGAAGATAATTGGTTGCAAATTAAAAAAAATATACCTTATGATATTACACTTATAGATTATTATGATGAAAAAAAAGTTTATACATTTTCTATTGATAAAAAGCATTATAACAATTTATTACTTTTATTAGAAACATTACAATATTTTATTTCTTAAATTTTATAAAATTGCTATAACAATATTATGATACAAATAATAATAATTACATTTGGAATGGAAAGATGTGAAAAAGAAGCTATAAATTGTATAAGCAGAAATTCAGAAGAATATAGAGCTGGTTTCTAATAATTAAAGTAATACATAACACTGCTAATAAGGCGGCAATTATAGAACAATTTTAATGCCTATTGTGGATGCAATTATAGAGAGGCTATCGATCCAAACAAAAAATATCTTCTTTTGAAGAGTGTGAATTCTGTATAGATCTAATTCCATTAAATGACTAATATATAAAACAGTAAACGAAAAATCTGTATGTTGCGGAAAACAAATTAATCCATTTTTTCAAGAGTATTTGTTTTTTCTAAATGCTTCTTTGTTAAAAAAAAGCGTATTAACATGTTAAGACAATAAATCCTCCTTCAGAACAATCAATATATAGTAAAATACACCGTCCATCAATTTTATTCTCAATATTTGTTTTTGATAATTCAGATACCAAATCAGATCTCACCTTAATATCGCTTAAGAAAATAAAAGGGTGCAAAATATTATATGATGACTTTTATAATATAACAGAATATTTGATATAAGAGATTGCTTCATCTTTGGTAGAATACAAGTGTAATTTAGCATTCTATTAGCACATTTATGGATATTACCAAAAGGTTATTCATGTATTGAAAACCCAAGATTAGACGATGAATTACAAGAAATATGTGAAGATGAAATAAACGATGATTGTTATAAAAAGATCTTTCCAAATCAGTTACATAAAGTAATAAATCTGGTTATATTATCAGAAACACATGATCAATCTCAATATAAAAAAGAGCCAGAATATGATAAGGCACAAGTATATAATGAAATAATAGCAAGCATTAAATCTATCAAAAAAGATAGGACGGGATTAATACAACATAAGAATATAAGATACAAATAAACACAATTAAATTGAGCAAGGATCAAAAATCAAAATAATATACTAAACCTTATAATATTTTAAGGTTAGAAATAATAGTATTAATACTAATAATAACTATATTTTTAATTATATAAACATTATACATTTTTATAATCTAAGAAAAATTCTCATAATAATAAATATTAGTAAATTAAATGATACATAATTAATTATGTTTATTTACATTTATGCTATACAAAAATCTAAATCATTTAAATTATTGATAATAGAAAATATACCTCGTATATCACAAATAATATTGATAACTAGTATAGGTAACAAACAACAATCTGATACAGATAATAATAAAAAAGATGCAACAGATGTACCTAAGAAACCTGATGAGACAGGGAAAAACCCTAAGAAAACTGATTCTTCAAAAACTGATGTAAAAGAACAGCCTAAGATATTAAACCCTATCATAAAAGAAAAACCTAAGACACCTAATACTTCACAAACTGGGAGAACATATAATAATTTAGGTATAAAACAGTCAGTCTCTGAAATAAAAACCAAAACTAGAACAAGAGAAGCTAAAACCAGAACAATAGAAACTAAAACTATAAGTGATATCAAAAGTGAGATCAAGAAGATGAAATCAGAAAGTCCTGCACAATATCTATCAACAATAAATTTATTACCTGTGATTATGAATGCTGCGCAAGATAATAAAGATAAGGAAAGTATAATAAAAGCAATTAATCAAAAAAGACTAGCTGAAGAAAAAAAAGTAAATCCAGATAATGTTGAGATATATGATTTAAATATTATAGAGAAAATACAAAAGTTTCGTCAAAAAATAGAAGAATCAAAACCTAAAAAATATAATAACAAAACTGATATAGCAACTTGTATACAAAATATGAATACAGAAAATCCAGAAGATTATATATTAGCTGCCTCTATTTTTCTTAGCTGTATTACAAATTTGGAAATAAAGCAGGAAGATATTCATCAGATATCATTATTAGATAAAAAACTTATAGATACACTTATACAAAGTTATAGTAATAACAATCAAGAAAATAAAAATATAGAATTAAATCCATTAGGCCTAGAAGATTCAAATTCATCATACGAAACAACAGACAGTGTGCAGCCATTAGTTGGAACAATATTTTGTAAATACTTTAAGCCCAGATGTCCATTTTATAGTACAATTGAACAACAAATAACAAATGAATTGACGATTATATATGAAGAATTGAAGAAAGAAATTGAACAAAATATAATAGGTAGTATTGAACAAAAAAAAGCTGCTATAAGTCGTGTTCTTGATGAATTATCAAGTTTAAGTGATAAAAAACACGAAATAAGTGAGAAATTAGATTTTAATAATCCAAATAGCGCACTTCTTCTTTTAAGACTTTTTCATAATATAACAAATAAATAAGAAAGATATATATAATATAATTATGATGTTTATTTATTGTAAAGAAAATAAAGAATTAATACTATTACCTTTATGTTTATCATTATTAAATAATATATCTCCAAAATCTAATACTCAGAATTCTTATGAAAAAATATCTTCTGATGAAATATCTTCTAATGAAATACCTGCTAATGAAACGGATGATACTTCTTATAGTAAAAGTAATATTATAATACCTAAAGATAAATTAATATCTCAGAAAAAAAATAAAGAAAATCTTGCTTTAAAAGAGTATCAAGCTGATCAAAAAAAAAATCAAGAATATAAACAGTTAATAGATAAAACATTTCAATTAGATAGTGAAAAGAATAATCAATTTAGAGAAATAAGTAAAATAAAACAAAATAATGAAAATATATCTAAAAGAATTGAATCTAAAGAATTTAAATATAAAGTTACTAAAGATCATAGTTTAATCCGTCGGCTTTCATTAGATATAAATAATTTAAACAAACAAATAAAAGAAAATAATAAAAAAATAGATGAAATAATGCTTTTAATTCAAGATATTGATAATAAGATTACTAAAAATCAAGATGAAATAAATGAATTTTTCAAATAATATTATAGATAAAAGTTATTTATATATTCTTTTATTTATATTATTGACAATCTAGATAATCTATGTTCAATGTCATGATAGTCACCATTAAATGCTGATAATAATTGAAGCAAGTTAATTTTATGTAGATTTATAGAAGATAAGTCTTCTTTCTTTAATTGATCTGTTTGTAATAATTCTATTAACTTCTGTGTATGTTTATCTGTTTTTTCTTGTTTTTTAGATAATTTTATTGTATTATTATTACTTGTATTTATTTCTAGTTGACTTAAATATGCTTGCCTTAATTGATGATTAAGTTCATCAAAAGTATTATTATTCGTGTTATTATAATTGATATCAGATAAGTTAGAACTAGATTTATCATTATGACTTATGGTATCATCTGTTATAGAATCATCTACTTTATTTGTTAATATAATATCGATACAACTCTCTGTTTTATTATCTTGAGAAATATTATCTATAGTAGGTAAAATTTTATTACTCAATTTATCTCCTATTTGCTCTTCTGATGATTTTAAATCTATTTGTTCTAATTTTTGATATGAATTAGTATTTTTCTTAACTTCAGTAATAATATTATTATTATTTTCTGAACTAGTATTATTAAAGGTTATTTTTTTATTTGTTGTTATATTATTATTATAAATATTACTACTTATTGCTTCTATATTATCATTATTACTAATAATATTTTCCTTAATAATATGATTATTAATATCTTTATTATTATTTTCTTTTATTAGCTTTTGAGGGGCTTTAATATATGTATATTCTTTTAAAATTGTTTGATTTATAATAGATTTTTGTTTCTGAACTAAAATGGGTCTAGATAATATAATTGGATTATGATCTAATTTATTATTATTATGATTATTTAATAATTTATGTTGGTCTTGTAATTTATTATCTTTATTTTTAGCTACAGAATTATTAGAAGTAGAAAATTTATCAGCTATTATTTTTGTATCAATACTAGTATTTAATTTAATTATTTGTGGCACTAAAGGTATACATGAGTTTATAGAAGAATGAGATGATTGATGTTTGCTTGTTAGGCAAGACAAAACGAAAAAATGCCACATTTCTAAAATAATTTTAACATAAAAATATATCAAAATAATAAAATTAACATATAAATTATATTTTATATTATTATAAAAAACTAATATATATTAAATCTAATGATAAAAATATCTACAATTTTGTTATTATTTTTATATGTTACGTAAAGATTATCAGGTAGTAATAGGATTAGAAATTCATGCTCAAATAAATACTAAATCAAAGTTATTTTCATCTACATCGACAGAAATTAGTGCGCCTAATATGAATGTAAATTGGTATGATATAGGAACACCAGGTATATTACCTAGATTAAATAAGCAAGCAGTAAAACTTGCAGTGCAAACAGGATATGCTCTTAATTGTACAATACAAAATATCTCTCAATTTGATCGTAAACATTATTTTTATCCAGACCTACCTAGTGGATTTCAAATTACTCAATATTTTCATCCAATATGCACAGGTGGTTATATAGATAATATTCGTATTAATAGAATTCATATTGAATCAGATGCTGGTAAAATGCATCATCAAGGTCATAAGACATTAATAGATTTTAATAGAGTTGGTTGCCCTCTCATGGAAATTGTTACAGAACCAGATTTTAGATCTATAGAACAAGTAAATGATTTTTTAAATAAGCTAATATTAAGGTTAAAGTGGATTGAAAGTTGTGCATGTAATTTAGAATTAGGTGAATTTAGAGTTGATGTAAATGTATCTGTAAATAAAGAAGAAGAACCTTTTGGCACTCGTTGCGAAATTAAAAATTTAAATTCTATATACAATATTCGTCATGCTATAGAATTTGAAGTACAAAGACAAATAGATGAACTGTTATTAGGTAAAGAGATTTTACAAGAATCAAGAGGATATAATCCAGATACAAAAGAAACATTTTCAATGAGAGAAAAGACTGATGCTGATCATTATTGTTATTATAGAGATTGGAATATACCTATATTAAATTTATCTGAAGATATAATATCTAAATGGATTAGTGAGATTAAATATCTACCACAACAAAAAAGAGAACAGTTTAAAAATATTATATCTAAATCTGCATTAAATGTAATTATAGATGATAAAAAACTCTTTCAATATTTTGAAAAAGCAACTACTTCTTATTTAGATGCATTTGCAAATGTGCTTACTAATGAATTTATGGGAATGTGTCAAAAAAAAGATTATAAACCATATGATACATGTGTATCTGCAGATAATTTAAGTAAGTTAATAGATCTCATTGAAAATAAAAAAATACAAAGATCTGCATTAAAAAAAGTATTAGAGATTATGCTTATTAATAATAAAGACGCAGAACAAATTATTGTTGATGAAAATTTACTAAATATTACGGATGAAAATATTATTAAGCAGTATTGTAATGAAATTATTATAGAGTATACAGAACTAAGCACACAATATAAAAATGGTGATAATAAAATCATGAACGTACTTATTGGAAAACTTATGAAGAAATCTCGTAATATAGATCCGCAAGTATCAGAAGCTATACTAAAAGAGCTTATTTATAGATGATTTCAACTCTCGTACTAGTTTATAGATTTTTATTTAAATATTTTAGTATTAATTTTTATAGGNNCCTTTTTATTTTTCTTATTAATAAAACAATATATGCATAATAAAGTACTTAAAAATCAAAAAGTTATATATGAGTATGAACAAACAATTATTCAACTTAATACAGATATTAATGTAGAAATTGCAAATATTATTCAATATGATAATACTAAAAATATTGATATATCAAATTTAGAGATTATTAAAAAGAAAAATAAAAAAACTAAATAGGGTAAAAATAAGTATTTAAATTTCTGGGATTATTTGTAATACTTATTTCTAGTATATTATATTTATATATATATCGATATGAGTTGATATTTTTATATAATATAACCTTAAATCCAAATGACAAGTGTTTTGCTTTATATTTTTTATATAATATAAATTCTACTTTTACTCCAATTTTATCTATAAATATTTTTGTAACATATCCAATTACATATTTATGNNAATACAGGTATATCAAAATCTAGTTTTTTCATACTTTTGATTTTAAATAAAAATGTATTTTTAAACAATACTTATAGGCTTAATATAGTTCTTGATACATATCAAATAAAGCAGTAATTAGTAATTCTTGAAAAATCTCTTTAAGATTTATTTTATTACCAAGTAGATCATATAAAATAAACATATCTTCACTTTTTTTTATTATTTGATATATAAGTGCGCTATCATGATTTTTTATATACTCAATTTCTATATTATTAAGTTCAATATCAAATTTATGTTCTTTTATACTTATTATATTCATTTGTATATCTTTATATTTGATAACTTTAGATGTAGTAAGTTCGTGATATAATTCTTGAGAGGCATCATCTTGTCCTATAAAAATAAATAAATAAAATTCATCTTCATTTTCTTTTAAGGTTATTTCATAGCAATTAATAATAGATAAACTAAAATCATATGATTCATTCTTAAATTTTTCTCTTAAGATTGGTATATAATATGATGCGCTCTTATAGTTATGAATTCCTCCAATATTACCTTCTTTATATTTAGGTGATATTTTCTGTAATTTTAGTTCTGGTAAATGATATTGTTTTTTGCAATAATCATAAAATGATATATTAAATAAATAAGAAGATATATTCATAATAATATATTATATATTTATTGAATCATATTTAATTTCTATATTATTTTGATTAAGAATTCTTCTAAATGTTATACTATCTTTAATTTTTTTATTTAGATCGATATAATGTTGATTTAAGTATACAAATACATTACATGTACCATCCTCAAATAAATCATTTAATTTATTAATTTGTTCTTGATTACTAATAATAAGATGAATACTATGAGGTTTTGACAATACTTCATCAAGAGTATATATACCTATAATCGTACCTTTTGATAATTTTAATACTAATATTTCGCCTTCTTTAAATATTTCTGGTTTTTCATTTAATAGATTTTCTCTAATTACTACTGTTTTTATTACTGATTCGTCAGCTATACATGTAAATGCATATGTAGCTCCTGTATTTTTAACAATACGCAGTGTAATGCTTATAATTTCTACAATTACTAACATACTATTATTATTACTTTCTAATAAACAAATATTTAAATCTTTTAACGTGCTTCTTATTTTTTTCATAGGAAAATTAAAATAAAATCCAAACACTTTATGTTCCATCTTTGCCTCATCAAGAAAGAAGGTAATACTTTTATTAGCTTCTAATATATGTTCATCTCCAAGTATTGATGCAAAATTTTCTGATAAATATTGTCTTGAAATATTAAATATATCTAGTGATCCAGAGTATACTAATCCTTCCCATACCTTTTTATTTAATATATTTTTATTCTTATTACAAAAATCATAAATATTATTATATGGTTTATGTTTTGCGATTTGTATTGCAATATCCATACTAATTGATTTAATTGCCGCTAATCCAAATCTTACATTTTCATTTTCTATAACAAATATAGCTTCAGAATAATTTACACAAGGGGGCAATACAACTATTTTTTTAACTCTTAATGCAAAAATATAGTTTACTATACTTTCTTTAATTTCTTCATTAATGCAACTATTAATAAACTCTCGAATATAATGTGTTTTTAAATATGCGCAGTAGTATCCAATTAGAGAGTATGGAGCTGCGTGCGATTTATTAAATCCATATGATGAAAATTCATTCATTAACTCAAAAAGTTGTTCTGCCGCTTCTTTTTTTCCTCCTCTTTTGATCATACCTGATATAAATATATTTTTATGTTTTGTCATTTCTTCAGGTTTTTTCTTACCCATTGCTCTTCTCAAAAGATCTGCCTCGGCAAAAGAATATCCTGCGCATACTCTTGCAATTTCCATCACTTGTTCTTGATATACTATAATACCGTATGTATCTTTAAGTATAGGTTCAACTAAACTATCAAGATAGGTAATTGCTTCTTTTTTTTCCTTTCTTGCAATATAACTTGGTATGCTTTTTAGAGGCCCTGGTCTTGCTAAGGCATTAATATCAATTAGTTCCTTAAATGTTGTTGGTTTTATTTTTTTTATAATATCTATTAATAGATTGCCTTCAAATTGAAATACTCCTTCTAAATCTCCATTTCTAAATAATTGAAATGTTTGTATATCATCTAATGGTATATGATACAGGTTTTTAATTTGTGTTTGCTTAATTGTTTTATCAAGTATTGTAAGTGTTCTAAGTCCCAAAAAGTCAAATTTTACACCTCCAACATATTCTAAATCAGCTAGATTAAATTGAGTAACTAAATTATTACTATCTTGTATAAGTGGACAGATATCATATATAGGTGTATCACAAATTACGACACCAGCTGCGTGTTGAGAATAGTTTCTCACAAGTTTTTCTAATGTTAGTGCAATTTCAAATATTTTAGGATATTCTATTTGATATTTTTTAACTTGAGGTATTTTTATTGCTTCTGAAAGTTTTACTGGAGATACTGGATTAATTGGTATTGAATTTGCAAGAACTTTTCTGATACCAAAAGGTAAACCAAATACTCTGGATACATCACCTAAAGCACCTCTTGCTTGAAATGAACCAAATGTAATAATATTAGCAACATTATATTCTCCATATTTTTTATGTAAATAATCAATAACTTCTTGTCTTCTAATTGTACAAAAATCAATATCAAAATCAGGTAATGAACTTCTTTCTCTATTTAAAAAACGCTCAAAAATAAGTCCATAAGCAATTGGATCAATATGAGTAATATTTAAACAATATGCAATTAGAGAACCTGCTCCCGATCCTCTACCAGGTCCTATAGGTATATTATTATCAATTGCATATTGACAAAAGTCTGATGTTAGTAAAAAATATACTACAAAGTTTTTTTCAGTTAGCACTTCCAGTTCTTCATTTACTCTTTTCCAATAATTTTCTTTATCTTGCGCATTTCTTATATATAAACCCTCAATTATTTTAAGTGCTATTACTTTAGTAGCTTCATTACTATTTTCATATTTTAATAAAAATGATTTAGCGTAATCATTCATTTCAATATCAATCTCATATTTATCAAAAGCAATAGGTATTCTTGGACTATGAGATTTAATAATAAAAGAACATTTTTTTGCTACTAATTCTGTATTTAATATACCTTCTTCAAGAGCATCGCCTAAAAATGCAAATTCTTTTTTTATTTGCTCAGTATCTTTAAAATAATATGATTTTAATGGCCAATTTTCAAATTCATCCGCAAAATATCTTGCATTATCCTTTATTTTATGAAATACATATAATGATTCAGCTTGATTTTCTTTTAGAAAGTATACGGGACTAATAATAACAATTGGTGTATTTGTATTAAAAGCTAATGCAAGAACAATTTCTTTATTCTTTATATTTTGTATTTCAATAAATACATTATTTATACCAAATACTTTTTGTAACTGAGTAAGTCTTTCCTCTAATAGTTGCATATCTCCAGATTGATAAAAAATAGAATCTTCTCCTCCTGTTAGACATATAATACCTTCAATATCTGTAAATTCCTCTAAAAATGCCTGATTTCCTTTTCTTATATATATTTGACTAAGTATATATGATAATTTTCGATAACCAACTTCATTTGAAATATATAGGGCTAAATAACCATAGTTTGATATATTAACTAAACATCCTAAAATAGGTTTAAATTTGTTTTTGATATATAACTTTGAAAACTCTACAGCTCCACATAAGTTCATTCTATCACACATACCTATATATGTTTCATTAAGCAAACNNGCAGTTTCATTAAGCAAACCAAGAGATTTTGGTTGTATAATACTTTCGAATTTAGAATACGTTGATAGTAATCTTAAATTATGATATTTCATATAACTAGTGTATTATTAATTTTTTGTCAATAATTAATATCTATTGTATTATGTATGAATTTGTTTGCAGCAATAGAACAAAATATTAATATTAATATAGAACTTAATTTTTTGTTAAATAACTCTGAACTAATAAATATAAATTCAAGTGAAGAAAATATATTAAATCAACTTAGATACTATAATATAGATGTTATTAAAGTTAGTAAAGTAAATCACAATATTAAAATATATTTAGCTAATAATATATGGGAACTTAATTATGATCGTACAAGAACTTAATAATTTATCTAACTATATGATAAAATCAGAAGTTGATCCTCATGTAAATCGTATGATTACAGCATATAAAGATTTATTAAATGATTATAATCAAGAATTACAACAAGAAATTTCATATGATGTTAAAAGTCTATTATTTAATACACACAGAGAGTATAATATACCTCCTAGTACTGTAATATTTTGCTCTACTTCAAATAAAATTGAAATTAATACAGATTATATTATTACAACTGAAAATGGACAAATTTTTAAATCAATGACTAACATTGAAATAAATAATATTGATTATAAAATATTTATGAAGAATAATACTCTAATTTTTGATATTACAAAATATGAAAATATAAATACAATTAGTTTTTTCACAAACTTAGAAAATATGGATGCAATTTTTGGAGATAAATTACTTATATCAGCTCAAATATATAGATTTGAGAGTTATTATGAAAATATTATATTAGAGGGTAATAATGATTTTACATTACTAGAATATCTACATAATAATAATATTGGTCATATTTTTAAAATAAATGTATCAAATATTTATGAAAGAAATTTTCAAATACATATACAACCTAGAAAACCTATATATATTGATTATTTTTATGTAAATTGTATACCGATACAAAACAAGTTTCAAGTTAATATTATCTCTGATAATATAATAACAACAGATCATAAAATACTTAGTATTGATAAAGTAGAACAAAGTGGTAAAATTCTACCATCATTTACAGAAAGTTTTAATGGATATTTTTGCTCAATACAAAATAATAAGTATATACTTAGAAGCAATAATAAAGAAAAAAAGAATATTACACTTACTTGTTGTTCCTCTGATTTAATTTTTTCAGAATTATATTTTAAAGATTTTGTGCCATGCACTATAAATAAAAAACAAAAAATAGTCAATATGTTTACTTTTGATAAAAATAGAATTACTACTATTTTATTGCAGTGTATACACTCACAAACTCTTGAGGAATATTTTAAATATGCATGTAACTTATGCAATATTTTCTGTTCATTTAATGTATATAATATAAACATAACAATAGAAGTAATACCAAAAATTATTGATCAATATCTTATAAGTACTCGTGTTTATATAATTAAAGCTAATTATAGTAATAATAATTTTATTATAATGAGAAAAATAGAAGAACTTCTTCAGCAGAAATTTGATTGCAAATTGGAGAGACAATATGTATAATAATATATTCGGAGCATATGGTACATTACCTCTTTGTTACACTGAGAGAATTTTATTTGCTAATCGAGATTTTTATAACTTTTGTCAAACATTTGTGCCTAGTCGTAATTTTAGTACTTATATAAATAATATTCAAATTATATTATTCTATCTTACTTATAATAAAAATAAATCAGAAAACAATGTTTATAAAATGTTACCTGTTAATAAATCGTATAATACTATATCGGTAGCTCAAGTTGGATTATTTTTAGTTGGAAAATCCGTTGCATTTGATGAATATGATAAAAATATGCAAATAATGACAATTAATCAATATTTATTATAAAATTATGGCAAATATATTAAGAAATAAACACAAAAAGTAATAAAATAATATATGGAATTAAAAAAGATATTGGTGGTTGATGATTTGCAGATTTATCATAATACTTTAGCTTCGTACTTGAAAGAATATAATCTATACTTTGCGTATAATGGACAAGATGGATATAATATAGCTAAAGAAATTATTCCTGACTTAATTATTATTGATAATCATATGCCTATTATGACAGGAGAAGAAATGATTAGTAAAATATATGATAATAGTCAAACAACCAATATTCCTATTATACTTATGAGTGCTCATTATATTAATGTTGGATGTCCATTTATCTATAAACCATTTGATAAAAATTCTATTATAAATATTGTTAATAATATTTTTCAAAAAACAATAAGTATTTAATATTCTACTTGATATAATAATAAACCTTTTGCTGATGCAAGAGAAGTATGTATACTTACTTGCTTAGCATTTTTATAATCTAAGAAATTTTGTAAAGACCATTTATTTTGACCTACCTTGAGTAGTGCTCCAATTATATATCTTACTTGATGATGCATAAAAGATTTAGCATTAATCTCTATACATAGAAAATTTACATCAAATTCTTTATATTCAATAAAATTAATATAATTAATAGACCTTATTCTTTTATTTTCATATTTTTTTGGACAAAAAGAGCTAAAATCATGCAATCCTATTAAATAATTTGATGCCTCTTTCATTAGATCTATATTTATTATTTTATATAAATAACATCCTATATTAATAAAAATAGATGGTTGAAAGTAAAATAAATAATGATAAGTACGAGATTTTGCGCTAAATCTAGCTGAAAAATCATTATCTACAAGTTTAATGCTTTTAAATACAACCTTTCTATTTCTAAGTATCATATTTGCTTTTTGTATAAAATAGTTATCAAGATTTATATCTATAGAAAATGATACATAATTATTTAGTGCAGATACTTCTGCATCTGTTCTACCAGCAATACAAAGATCATTTACATATTTTCTTGTAATTATATATATTGTTTCTCGAATTACAAAGTATAGAAATTTATCATTATTACCATTCCATCCAGAAAAATCAGATCCATGATATGAAATTTGTATGCAATATTTGCAAACCATAATAAAATATTAATATAATTTTAAATATAAAAAAAATCAAATGCAGAATATACTGGATCAGTGTTTTGTAGTGCCCAATTTAAAGCATCTATACGATCTGCAGGACACTCTAATAACTCTTTTTCTAGATCATTAAAAATCTCAGTATGAAATATTCTTTTTTGTTTATAAAGCAAATATGTTGGTATTCTGCGATTACTTTTAGATGATATAGCTCTAACTTCTAATATATTACAAGAAATATTATAAAGTTTCATAAGTGTTTTTATTAAATTTCCTCCTTGATTAATTTCAATAGCAATTTCAATAGGAGTATAACTATCTATTATTTGTTTAATAATATATATCCATATATCTGGAGTTGCTCTTGTTGAATAATCACCTAAAATATAATAATTTCTTTGTTCATCTATACCAATAAGTATAATACCTGTTACTCCTGTTGCAACAGCTGGATCAATACCTATACGATATTTAATTATTTTTTTTGGTTTTTGATAAACTATATCGCTTCTATTCCACAGCGTTTCTGATATAGTTTTACCATAAATTTCCTGTTGACCAAACTGAGTATTTTCAAAATTAGCAATATTCTGTTTAAAATTAGAACTTAATTGTTCATTTTGATAACTAGATCCTTCTGTGAGAAATACAGCATCACTTGCTTTTAATTTGTTAATAGTTGGTATATCTTTTGGTGTAGTAGTGATAATAATACGAGAAATACCTATTCTAAGTGATAAGTATACTTGTTGTAATAATGCTTCTGTATTTTTAAACTTTACTAACTCATCAATCCATACAAAATCAAAAGAATATCCTCTTAAACTATCAAAATAACTACCATTAAATAAATATATTTTTGTTTCAAGTATTTGTATATATCGAGTAGAAGTACCATATTCATTATTATTAAACTCAATAATTTTTTCTAACATAATATGGCGGGCTTCAAAAATAGTATTTGCAATTAAAGCAAGAGATTTAATCATTTTATTTTGAATAAGTAAATTTATATTATATGCGCCTGCTGTTGTTTTACCAAAACCTCTACCAGCTAAAATTAACCAAATTCTCCAATTGCCACTAGGATATTTTTGATTATCTCTTAACATAATAAAATATTATATATACTAGCATAATTTTTTGCAATATTATTGGCTAAATTAGCCACAAATGTATTTAGTGATATTTTAAATTAGTATATAATACACTTATGAAGAATAATTCACTATCATATATGCCTACAATGCCAGTTAGACATGAAGGAACATTAATGAATTCAGATCCTAAATCTATTTTATTTAAGAATAGAACTATTATTATGTTTGAAGAATTTAATGATAAATCTGCTGAATCTATTATTATACAACTTTTAGCTTTAGATGCAGAAAGTCATGGACCTATATATATAATTATTAATTCACCTGGTGGTAGTGTATATGCTTGTTTATCTATTGTAGATGTAATTGGAGGACTTAAAAGTCCTGTTTATACAGTAGGTTGTGGATTAGTAGCATCAGCTGCTATGGTATTATTTGCAGTAGGAGCAAAAGGACATAGATATACATATAAACATACAACATTTCTTTTACATCAACCATCTGGAGGAGCAAGAGGAACTGCAACAGATACAAAAATACAAATAGATGAAATGTTAAGACTTAAAGAATCATTATCTCAGTTAATTTATACTAGATTAAACTCAGAAGTAATTAAATACGAAGAATTATATGAAATGGCAGAAAGAGATAAGTATCTAAAAGCGGAAGAAGCTATAAAAATTGGATTAGCTGATAATATTGTAGTTGGTANNTGATCATATTGTAGTTGGTAACTTTGATAATAAAGTAAATGCATAATAATATATTTGATTATGACTGGTATGATATATATCAAGAAATAGATAATGAGTTATTTGTATTTTTTATAAGACCTCCTCGTAATATTTCTACACTCACATTTTATTTAGAAAACATTATTAATAAAAATCCAAAATATATTATTGCTTGTGAAAGCTGTATATCTCTATTTTATTCATATACAAATATAAATATTATATATAAAAATAATAATTATTTTGATTCTGAATTTTATATTGATGTCCAAAAAAAATATAGCCATAAAACGCAACTAATAGGTATTACAGGTAGTTATGGTAAAAGCTCAGTATCATATTTTTGTTATCAAATTTTAAGTCAAAATTATAAAACATTTTTATCTTCTTCAATTGGTATTGGATCAAATGATTTAAATACCAGTGTATTTACAACACCATCATACTTATCTTTACAAAGACAATTATATTATGCTAAAGCTGAAATAGCTGTAATTGAAATATCATCTCATGCTATTGATCAAAATAGAATATATAATCTTAAATTTATAGCATGTATATTTATTTCTTTCGCGGAAGATCACATTGACTATCATGGTACAATCGAAAACTATAAGAATACAAAACTTAAACTTAGAAATTATACAAATATATTTATAGTACATAAATCTATTAATTATATATCTGATATAATATATCCAAATAAAAATTATTATTATGATAATAACTATTTTTACATAAATAAAAAGAAATTTCAGTTTAACATCTATAATTGGCAAAGAGAAAATATGTTATCTGCTCTAGTACTAATAGATAAAGCTAATTTACAAATTAGTGAAAGTAATATTAATCTACCTAAAGGAAGAATGGAAAATATTTGTGATCATATTTATGTTGATGGAGCTCATACAGATACTCAAGTATATAATATTATATCTAAACTACAAGGCAATTGGATATTTGTTTATGGAGCCTCAGGTAAGAGAATTAGAATCGAAAATAACAAATATACTAGTCAAGATCTAAATGTTGGTAAATTTATTGCAAAATATGGTATAGCTATTATTACTACTGATAATGCAGGTAATATAGATCCTCAAAGTATTATTGATGAAATTTGTAAATATGATGATAGATGTATATCTATTTTAGATAGATTTGATGCTATTAAATATGCAATTAAATTAAGTATAGAGAAGCAATACAAATTACTAATACTTGGTAAATCTACAGAAACATATAACTATATAGAATATATAACTCATGTTTATTATTATGATGAAACTGATCTTATAAAACTTATTTATTCACAAAGTAAATTTATTAATTGATTTATTATTTCTTGATGATTTTGTATATAATTGGAAATATAACGATCTGTATCCGTATATTCATTTTCAGATTTATTAAAATACTTATTTAATATTGTTCGAGATGCTCCAGATATACCTAAAGCATTTATAATATCTAAATATGTAAATTTAATATTATTAATTTGATCATGAACTTTTCGATCATTAAGATTTGTAATCCATTCTTTATTCTTAAGTATTTTTATAATTTCAATACAAGGATATTGATTATATCTACGTAAAATATTTTCATTTAAATATTTAATATTTAATTGTTTAAAGAAATATAATGTTTGTTGATATATGCGCTCTGGACAGTTTAAACAATATGCATGTATTTCACTAAAACTAAGTAAATTATTACAATATACGCATTTATCTAATATTATATTTTCTCCATATTGGATAGTAGAAATATATTGAGGTACTATATTACCAACTCTTTCTATTTGTATAATAGCTCCAATACCAATTTTATTTTTATTTAAAAATCTAAAATTATGTCCATTAATATAATTAATTTTAGCTCCATCTATTATTATTTCTTGAATTTTACATCTAGGGATATATTCTCCAGATCTATTTACACTCCATTTAATATCTTCTACTATGCTTTGATAATAATTATTTATATACTTATAAGAAAAAGCATCTTTTGCGTATCTATTATTCATATTATAATTGTAATATTCAGATTTAATAACACTACCATCAATTGGATATTTATAACTTTCTTTCCATATTTGTTCTGCATATACTATAGCGTCTTCTATATTCTTTACAATATAATATTTAGGTATTTCAAAATACTGAGATAACCATTTTAAGTTTTCTATATGATTATTTTTATTATTACTAATTATTTTATATGCTACAAACTTTAAGTTATAGTTTTGTACTTGTTTATTTCTTAAGATACCAGCTACAATATTTCTATGATTACTAACATTATCTGTATATACCTCTCCTCTTATTTCTCCAGAGAAATTTTCTATAAATAAAGGCGCATTTGTATATAACATAAAAGGTAGTACATTTTCTCCTTGTTTACCATCTCCTCTTAAAGCTGCGCTTATACAAATACCTTCTTCATACTTTAAACTTAATGCCACTCCATCGATTTTAGGTTCTACAATTAATTTAAATTCAGTATTAAACATCTTTGCATGCTTATATACATCTTCTTTATTATATGCGCATTTTAGTGAGCTCATAATACTTGTGTGAGATACTAAATTATGAGTATCTAAAACACATCCTATAACTAATGAGGGAGAGTCTGATAAAATATAGTTATATTGTTCTTCTAAATCTTCAAGTTCCTTACGTAAACTATCATAATATGCCTCAGACACAATATTATTATTTCTATAATGTAATTCATAATCATAGTATTTGATTTTATTACATAATAATCTCATTTGTTGAATTATTGATTCATCTACCTGTACTGCCAAATCCACCATCTCCTCTTTCTGTTTTTGTAAATTGATTAGTTGAAACTAAATTCGGTCTAGTTATTTGATTAAAAATAATTTGAGCAATTCTATCTCCTTTATTTATTAAATCTGTATATGCTAATAATGGATGAACTACATTATTNNCATTTATTAAATAATCTGTAGATATTAAATTATATAATAAAATAAATATTTCACCTCTATAATCTGCATCAATAGTACCTGGTGCATTAAGTATTATTATACCTTTAGATGCTAAACTGGACCTGCTTCTTACTTGACCCTCAATATTATCTGGCATTTCTAAATATAAACTTGTTGATATTTTATATATTATATTTGACTTCAGTAGTATATCTTCATCTGAATAAACATCAACTCCTGCGCTTTGATTTGTTGCATATTTTAGATTATATTTGCATTTGTACTTTATAGACATATATAATTATATATATAATTTTATGATATTATTATTTTATGTCATTTAAAACAGGTAATGAAAAAAAATATCAAATCGCAGATAATTTTAAAAATATAATTGCAAATAAAAATGTAGCATGTGCATTAGCTAATATAGATGGTAATATGATATATGAAATTCGTAAAGAATGTTCTAAATTTAATATTGATGTAATATCTATTAAAAACTCAATTGCCACAAAAATTCTATTTCCAAATAAAGATCGTGAAATAAAAGGTGCACATTTATTCTTTGCTTCTGATGAAATTTTTAAGCTTAATGATATCCTAAAATCATATTTTAAATATAAACTTATTAGTATTGAATTTATTATTAATGATAAAGTAATTGTAGAAGGTTGGAATACTAATTATAGAAGCAATCAAGATGTACTTATTACCCTAATAAGAACGTTACAAGCTCCTATAATTAATTTTATTAAGGTGCAAAAGATAATTGCAAAGAAATTTGCAAGTTAAAATGTTTATTCATAGCCGTAATAATTTGAGTAATGTAACCTACAAATATTTGATTATCTCTATCTTCTAAGGTAATTTTTAAATTATTATATGTGGGCATTAACTCACCTATTGCAGCTGGAGATAATCCAAATGCTCCTACTACTACTCCGCTTATATGATCATAAATTTCTTTGGTTTCACGCCAGTTAGAAAACTTTTGCATACTTTTAATATCTATATTATGATACACTACGAGGCATGGATTTTTTCCTTTAGTTAAATCGCTTACAAAATTATATAATGCTTGTCTTAAATTATTTTTATCTGGTTCAGTGCCGCTATTATTATCAATAGTAAAAATATATGGACCATATCCCATAGAATGTAATAACATATCTCTTAGTTTTTCTATAATACTAATTTCTTTTTTTATATTATATAATGGAGATAATCCTATCAATGAATTATAAGGATTAAACATTTTTATATGTAATACATTATAGTATTTAACATTTAAGCATTCATAATGTGTTTTTTCTATTCTTACATGTTTAGGATCTAACAAAATAAATTCTTCGTTTTGCCTAACTATAAAAATATTACCTGTAATTAAATAATATCTAATAGCATTTGATATAAAGACTTTCCAGTTATCTGGTGCATGTAATACTTCTATATTTGATACACCATGAGCTATTAGATTTATACATTTATTAATAACAGGTATACTTATATAATATTGATAAAATAAGTCAATTGAAATTGTTTTATCATCGCCAATATTATTACTTATTAAATAATTATCATCTTGTTTTGATTTAAATGATAAAGTTTTCCATATTTTATTCCACATATTTTAATCTAAGTAAATTAATATAACTTTATTAAGTTTTTATGGCTTATAAGGATTGTTTCATTTTTAAATACTGAAGAGCTAAAGATTTTAAGAAATTATTTGCAAATCCTGTACCTGCTGGTATTAAGTTACCAGCTATAATATTTTCTTGTAATCCTGATAACATATCTGTTTTACCTCTAATTGCAGAATGCATTAATTGCTTTACTGTACTTTGAAATGAAATTCTTGATATCCATGATGGAGATCTTTCTGCCGATTCAGTAATACCAAAAATAAGTCTTCTAGCATGTATTAATTCTCTATGACTTGCTTGTAATTTATCATTATGTTTCTTTAATAATCCAAAATCTACAATTTCTCCTAATACAAATGGACATCCAGGTGGCGTAGATGTAATTTCGCAATATCTACACATTGATTCTAATACTACTTCAAGATGTTTACTATTAACTTTAATACCGTTTTGATTAAATATAGCTTGTAAATCCGATATAAATTTCTTAAGTACTGCCTCAATACCAAATAAATCTAGAATATCCTGATAAATAGGTTCTCCAGATGTTAATTGATCTCCTACTTTAACTGTTTGTCCACTTTGAACTAGTAGCATTTCATCTGTAACAATATCGGCACTATTATCCTTACTTTCTTCAGAATGAATTGATATAATATTTTTACCTTTACTATTTTTAGAAATTGATATAACTCCATCATGTTTTGATAATACTGCTATATGTTTATATGGTCTATTTTCAAGAATATTAATTACTCTGGTAAGGCTACCAACAATATCAATTGATTTAATTTTTGCTCTTTTCATAGCAACTACTATACCTGCTTGTACAATATCTCCATGATTTACTTCAATGATTGTGTCATATTGTAAGAAATATTCAAATGATTGATTATTATTATCTATTAGTACTAAATAAGGAGATAAGCTATTTGATTTAATGATTATCTTTTTATTATCTTTAACTTCATAATTGATATTTAATAAGAAGTTTTTTAACTCAACTCTACTTACTTGTTCAGCAATAATTGGATAGTCTGTAGACCACATAGCAAGATCATCATTTTGTTCTACATATTGACCGTCTTTAACTTTAATTATAGCTCCATAAGGTATATCAAAATGCACTAATACCATTTTCTTTTTATTTAATATTTTAATATATGCATTACGAGCAATATTAATATCTAAACCTTGAATATTTGTAACAGTTTTAAGATTATAATATTTTACTGTACCAGCAAATAATGCTTTGATTTTTGATTCTAAGACACCAAAATTTGCAACTCCTCCAGTATGAAATGATTGCATTGTTAATTGAGTACCAGGTTCTCCTATAGATTGTGCAGCTTGTATGCCAACAGGTTCTCCCAGTGCTACTATCTGACCTGTAGAAAGGTCTGATCCATAACATAGTCTACATAAACCTGCTGCATTTTTACAGCATACTGGAGATCTTATTGGTACTTCTATAATATCTAGAGATTTTAGAGCTTCTACTACTTCTGATGTAATCAATGTATTTTTTGCAAATAATATTTTCTTTTCTTTTTTATCTCCTATGATATCTTTTGCTAATATTCTGCCAAGTATCTTATCAAATACAGAAAGTTGTAATTCTCCGTTTTTAAATAGATTTGTTGCTGTAATATATTTATTTGTACAGCAGTCTGCACTAAAGATAATAGATGATTGAGCAGATGCTACAAGATTTCTTGTAAAGAAACCTGCTTGTCCTGTATTTAGTGATACGTCAATAACGCTTCTACGACTACTTGCACTTGCTCTATAGAATTCATGAGAATTCATACCATTTCTTAAACTTGATATAATTGGTACTACGGAAATTGATCCACTACTATCTATTGTTGCTCCTTTCATACCCATGACTTGAAAGAATTGTGAAGATGATCCTCTTGCTCCTGATTGAATACCTAATATTAATGGATTATATTTATCTTTAGCAATAATATTTTGTATTTCCTGCATACCTTCTGTTTTAACATCTGCCCAGAGTCTAACTGATCCATTAATCCATTCTTTATCAGAAATACATCCATCTAAATACTGTAAACTCATTTGTTTATGATAATCTAATGTCTTTTTAATATTTTTCTCAAGTTTTGGTAAATAAAAGAAATCATCTATACTACAAGATACTCCGTGATTACAAGCTCCAGCAAATCCTTTTTCTTTTAATGCATCTACAAATTTTGCTAATATCTCATCTCCACAATGTTTACGTATTTGCTCCATAATATATAAGGCCATTTTATTATTTACTGGTTGATTTATTAAATCAAAAGTAATATTTGTGTTTTTTGGAAATATTGTCCATAAAATAAATCTACCAACAGACGATTTAATCATTTTATTATTAATTCTAACTTCTACTAAATCATGAATAGTTACCATTTTATAATATAGAGCTTTTTCTAATTCATCTATATCATAAAATACTAGACCTGTTTCTTTATCAGATCCTATTGTTAAAATATATAAACCTAATGCAATATCTCTAAATGCTCCAACAATAAGATTACCGCTTGCTACAGATCCTAGATTTTTAGATGGTCTCATTAACATAAATGCTTCTGCTTTTGCCTCTTCTGAAATCACTAAATGTACACCCATTTGATCTCCGTCGAAGTCAGCATTAAATGCAGGACATACCAGAGGATTTACTCCTATTGCTTTTTTATTCCATAATATTACTTTAAATGCCATGATACCAACTCTATGTAAGGTTGGTGCTCTATTAAGAAGTACAATAGGATATTTACCTGTTCCAATTACATTTTGTATTATCTCTAATACTTCTGGAGATTTTCTATCTATAAATTTCTTAGCTTGTTTATTTGTAAATGCTAGACCCATTTTTTTAAGTTCTGCAATAATAATTGGTTCATATATTGTTAAAGCAATATCAATTGGTAGAAAACATTCATCTATTTTTGCAAAAGGTGCTCCAGTAATAACTGCTCTACCAGAATAATCTACTCTTTTTCCAAGTTGATCTCTTCTAATATCTCCTGTTTTACCTGCAATCATTTCGCTAATAGATTTATATAAATCTTCTATTGCTGTACGTAATAAATCATACTCTTTTCTCATAATAGGAAATATAATAATACCAGTTTTAATAAATATTTTTAATCTATTTACTCGATATTGAATATGTTTATACTTTTCATTTAAATCAGAAGAAACAAACTGACCATTATCTGCTTCAAATAATGGTCTTCTATCTGGAGGCAGTATAAGTATTTGATTAAATAATATATGCTCAGGTAATATATTATTATCAATCATATCTCTTAAGATAATAATTGTATCCTTAATTTTCTTTTTATTTACTTCTGAATTTGTTTGTGCAAGTTTAAAGGATAACTCTTCTTTTTTACTTTTTAAATCAATATTTACGAGAATTTTATATAATGCATCAGCTCCTGTTTCTGCAGTAAAGCTACTTAACATTAGATTGTGATGATCGTATTCCTGTCGAGTAATTATCTCATTTTCTTGAAATTTTGTATTACCTGGATTAATAATAATATATTTTTCAAAATGTAATATTGCTTTAATATCTTTAGATACTATGCCTGTAATTAAAGCAAATAAGCTTAATAATCTTGTAAAAAACCATGGATGAGCTATACGTATTGGCAAATTAATTGTTGCCATTCGATATCTTCTTACGCTTGCTGTTGTAACCTCAACTCCACATTTATTACAAATAGTACCATCATATCTTTTACCCTTATACTTACCACACATACACTCATAGTTATTTATTGGACCAAATATCTGAGTACAGTGTAATCCTCCATATACAGGATATCCAGTTCTATAATTTACTGTTTCGTGTTGTGTAATTTCTCCATGAGAATATTTTGGTATTGATTCTGGTGGCATTGGTTTAATAGATAATACAACTTGATTACCTAATTCCTCTATATATCTACTGATTCTATCTTGTTTTTGTATTTTTACTGACATAATTCCCTCTCTTTATATTCTGTTGTCACTTCTATATTTGTTGCTTTAAATGTATCTATAAGTCTATTGAAACTTGCAGATAGTTTATTTTGCTGTTTATCTATAAGTTTATTTAAAATAATAGGTCTTCCAGAAGTAAGTTGTCTCCAAACTTCAGCAGACTGAGTATTTTCATCTGATTTAAATCCTAGGCTTTCTAATGATGTATATGCTGCACCATGTCCATTCATTGCCCATACTTCCATTTCTCCTACTCTTTGCCCTCCTCCTCTTTGTTTTCCTCCAACAGGTTGAGATGTAATAATATTTCTTGGTCCTAGTGCTCTTGAGTGCATCTTTAACCAAGCCATATGAACTAATTTCAAAATATATTGATAACCTACTAAACATTTAGCTTCAAATTTTTCTCCTGTAATACCATCGTATACATTTACCTTACCAGATGCTGATGTATTTACTTGTTGAAGTATTTCTGCAATTTTTTCTATTGGTAAATCCTGAAACTGAGGTATTTGCCATTTAACTCCATGTTTAATAATACTTTGACAAATTNNAGAAATATTTATAAAATATTTATCAGGTATTTCATTTAAATTAATCTCAAGTTTTTCTAACTCAGATGATCCTATAGCTAATTCAACTAAAGGTATTATCTTATCTCTTGAATAATTTTTCTTAAGACCTTCGTGAAGTTGCTTAATCAATTGATCAATAGCGTGCCCTAATATTGTTTCATATATTTGACCTAAGTTCATTCGAGCAACAATACCAATTGGTGAAATAATAACATCTACAGGTCTACCATCTTCTAAATAAGGCATATCAGCTCTGCTTCTAATTTGAGAAATAACTCCTTTATTAGCATATCTTCCGCACAATTTATCACCTACTTCTATTTTTGCATTAATAGCAATATGTACTTTAATAAGCTTTAAACATCCATCTGGTAGTTCGTATCCAGAATTTAAAGACTGTATTTGCTGATTTCTATCTTGTTCTAAAATAGCAATTTGATCTTTATAATTTTCTAATATCAATTTAACTTGATTAATATTATTAATAGGAGTCTCTTCTACAAATAGAAAATTTTCTGTATCATGATGAAGAATAAAGTGCTCGCCTTTTTTAAATCCATAAAAATCTGTTAATAATTTACTTGTACTAAATATATATTGTAGTTTTTTAATAAATATAGATCTAAAAATAGATTTTTTCTCATCGCACTCTCGCATAATATTATCTTGCTTATGTATATCTTGTATTTGTAATCTACTATCTTTACTTGTACGAGATCTTGCTATAATTTCTACTTTTATTACAACGCCTGTTTGTCCATGAGGTAATCTTAAAGAATTATCTTGAAATTCTGGAACTTTAGTACCAAATATTGCATGTAATAATTGATTTTCTGGAGCATGAGTATTATCTTTATATGTTGGACTTATTTTTCCAACAAGTATATCTCCTCCTTTAACCACTTCTCCAACTTTAATAATACCGTCTTCGTCAAGTTTAGCCAGTAATTCAGAAGGAGCTGCAATATCTCTTGTATGCATTTGAGCCCCACCTCTTGTTTCATATATCTCACAAGTTAAACAGTTTAGGTATATTGAACTTAATACATCTTCATATACAAGTCTTTCATTTATAACATACGCATCTTCGTAACAATAAGGATCAGATTTATATACAACTAATAAGTTAGTACCTAGAGATAATTCTCCGTCTGTTGTTGTAAATCCATTTGCTAAAATATCTCCAGCTTTTACTAAATCATCTACTTTAACCAATGGCTTATAGTTAATACAAGTATCTTTATTTGTCTTTTTATTTTGTTCAAGATATTTAATTTCAACTGTCTCTTGAGTTTCTAAAATAACTCTAAATGCATCAACATATACTACTCTTCCATCATTATCCGCTTTTACTGTATGAGATAATACTTTTTCCATACCTGTGCCAATAAAAGGAGGCTGAGATTTAAGTAAAGGAACTGCTTGTGAGTTCATGTTTGCCGCTACTAATACTCGATATGGATCTGAATATCCTGGAAATGGTGTTAATGAAGATCCTGTTGAAAAGATCTGATTATTTGCAATATTAATATAGTTAATAGAATCAATATCATAGAATCCTGTTTGACCATCCTTTGTTGCAAGTAAAATATTATCTTTAGGTGTGAAATGATCTCCACAATCAATAAAATCATCCTTGCTTGCAATTACCTTACCTGTTTCCTGATATGCTGTAATATATACTACTTCTTTTTTAGCAATGCCATTTTTTACTTCAAAGTATGGGGCTAATAAAAATCCATCCTTATCTATTTTTGTCATTAATGCTAAACTTTTAATAATACCAACATTTAATCCTTCTGGTGTTTGAACGATACAAATTCTACCATATTCAGAATAGTTTGCTACTCGAATTTCTACAATTGTTCTACGATTTGTATCATTACTAATACTTGCAGATGTTTTTCTCAAACTGGTAGTAATAGTAGAGTGATTAGTATCATCTAATAAATGAGCATGTGTATAAAAACCATTAATAACACTTTGTAAAATGTGTCTAAAATTAAAAATATCTGAAATTTTACTAGGACTTGGATTACTTATATCAAAACTTTGTAATCTATCTTGTACATCTTTTTCAAATCTAATAAGCCCACTCGTAAATCCTTTTTCTAAAATATGTCCACAATTAATACACATTTTATGAGATAAACTATCTATTTGATCACTTGGTCTTCTACCATCTGCTATTTCAGGTAAAATTTTAATGACATTAATAGGATCTGAAAATCTTAAACATACTTCGGTATCACTATGATTCTCTTTAAAAACATTATTTAATCTTCTTCTTCCAACACTTTCGAAGTTATAAAGTTTTTCATCACCAAACTTTGTATTAAACATCATTTGAGCATGAGATTCTTTCACATGAGGCCCAAGTCTTAATGTTGTTTTTAAGATATCTATTGCTTGTAATTTTGTGGAACAACTATGTAATGAATGTGTATGTAATATTTGAGGTATACAATCATCATTAATTGTAAAAATCTTAAATTCATTAGGTAACAAATGAGCATTTTTACTTGTAATTTTTTCTCCTATTTCTATTGCAATAAGTTGAGGATTCTGTAAATCCATTATATCTTCTCCGCAATATAAATTATTGAAAGATGTTAATTCAGTTTCTGTAATATTCATATTAAAAGCAGGAGATTCTTCTGTTATAAATTCTCCCTTAGGAACTAAAATACCATCTGCATTACAAATATCAAAAGGTAATGGTGTTTTATTGTACTTACTTTTATCAAATGTTGTATAATATTTACCTGCTCTAAATATCACATCCTGAGTTTTATAAAAAGAAAGTAAAATTTCAGATAAATCATATCCATTAAATAGTTGCTCTTTTTTATTATCATTATCTTTGCAAAACAATAATAAAAATGCAATTATAGACATTGATTTCTTTTTGTCTATACTTAAAGTAATACTATTTTTATCATATGCAAATTGTAGCCATGATCCATATCTTGGATATAATTTTGCGGTAGCTCCATATTTTTGATCCGTATTATGAAATAATACACCAGGAGCTCTTTGCATTTGAGAAATAAAAATTCTTGAGTGTCCATTAATTATAAAAGTACCCTTATTTGTGATAATAGGTAATTCTCCAAAAGAGCACCAAAAATCAATGTTCTGTAAAGTAGTAAGATTTGTGACTTTCAAATGTATTTTTAAAGTACCTGCATAATTTAATCCTCTACTAATACAGTCATCTTCACTAATTTTTGGCTTTTGTATTGTATATTCTAAATAATCAATTTGAAGATTAGTTTTCTTATGTATAATAGGAAAAAATCTTCTTAATACTTTCTCAAGGCCTTGATTTTTTCTATCATTTTCATTCCATTGTATAAAGTCATTAAATGATGTAATATGCATCATTGTTAAATCTGGAATATAATCCTGAAAATCACAATTACCAATCACAGTTTTACGACTTTGTTTTAACTTTCTTATTTTTCTTTTTATATTATCATCATCAAATTCAGGATGTACCTTAGAGGTATCAACAGTCATAAATAAAATTTTAACAAAAATATTTATAATTTTACATAAAAATGAATAAAATAATAATAATTTTTTTGATACAAATGTTAATGATTATTTTTTTATATAGAATAAATTGATGAGCAAACTACCGTATAATAATGTACCATATAATGATATTGTATATCAATATTCGATGTTAAGTTTGATTGATATATTTAAATATATAACAACTTATAAAACAGATATTTGTATCGAAATTAAATTTAATATTAATGTTGAAGGTGTAGCATTTCCTCATCAACAAGAAAATTCTCCAGTGATTATTTTGCAGAATAAATATAAAAATTTATCTTACGACCAATATGGATTTACTGTAGATTTGGAAATTAATGGCGAAATGCAAAATATTTATATACCATTTCGCGCAATTGAATTAATTAGAGATACAAAAGCAGGTTTTGCAATTACATTTACTGATTTTCATGATGATGAAAATAAGTCAATAAATAACATAGTGATCATTGACTTACAAAAAGATGATGATGATGAAGATGATGATGAAGATGAAGAATGAATAATAAATTACTTGGACAATATTTCTTAAAAGATAAAAATATTATTAATAAAATCTGTAATTTATATGAAAATAATTTAGCCGACTTATGTGAAATTGGCTGCGGCAGAGGAGCTCTTACAAAATATCTAATATCTAAAACAATTAATTTCTTAGGTATAGAATATGATCCAATTTTGGTATCATATTGTAAAAAAGTTTTTAATATTAATATAATTCATGAAGATATTCTAACAACTACACTTACATATAAAAATATTATCTCTAACTTACCTTATTATCTATCTAAGCAGTTTGTTATTGATATTATATGCAAACATCAATCTGAAAATTATATACTTATGTTTCAGAAAGAATTTGCTAAAAAAATATGTAGTGTAAATAATGCTATTGGTATTACTTTTGCTTTATGTAGTAAAATTAAAATAGAGTTTGATATTTCTCCTCAGTGTTTTAATCCAGCTCCATCTGTATATTCTTCAGTAATATCAATTTCTATGCATCAAAATAATATATCCATAAGACAAAAAATACTAAATAAACTGTTACATTTTGAGAGTTTTGGTAATAAGAAAATTAAGGAATTTGATTGTAGATTTCATGAAATTAGCATAGAAACATGGAAATCATATTTAAATGATATGATACACTAGAAACATGATATTATATGGTAACACAAACGCTCAAGTATTAAGTGAGATACAAACTAGAAATAAAACTCAAGAACAAACTAATAATGAAAAATTACTAAAGTTTTTATTAGCTCTTTTATTTTATTCGTTAGTTACTTTTGCTTTTATAAAAGTATCTATACCGAATTTAGATATTAAAATAGTATTACCAATTAATCTTTTTTCTAAATTTTTATCTACAATAAGCAATAAATACTATCAAGCACCAGCATTTATAAGAAAAATATTGAATATGCTTATATGTACACTTATATTTTCTGTTGCTGCATATATATTGAATAGTAATAGTATATTTATTATAAAGTATGCATTATCTGCATTATTTGGTTTTATTTTACATCAAATATTATTTAATTCATCATTGGCTATAAGTAAATTTTTCTATACAAAAGCAGGAGATATAAATTTCTTTATGATTATACTTTTATTTTTTGTATTTGCTTTAACTTACTATATTTTAAACAAAATAACAACAATAATAGTTATATCTGTTTGTATAGCAATTATCACTTACTTATTAATAATGTCATTTATTATACAAGATCATAATTGGATAGAAATTATTGGATTATCAATATTTAATGCTTATTTAGTATATAAATTAATACAAGAATTAGGATTCTTTGTAAGAACTAACAATTAATATACCAAATAATAAGAATACAATAAACATAATATTAAGATTTATTAATTGAATTTTATAATATGTTTTAAATATTAGTTTTAATATAATATCTATCCAAATAGGTATAATTGCGCCAGAAAAAACCATAACAATACAGTTATATAAACCAAGAGATAATCCAGCTTTATTTCTACTAAAATATATCATTGGTAGCAAGTGACATGTATTTGCCGCTCCTATTGCAATAGCCCCAAATTTTGTTTGAAAAGCTATAAGACCAAATGATCCACAAATAAGTAATATTATACTGATAAGTTTCCAATTAATATAATCAGAAATAATAGATACGCATGCAGCAATAATATTAAAACCTGTAATCATATACTTGTTATATTTTAAAAGACCATTATTACTATAAAAATAGTATGGAGCTGATGATAAGATACCAAACAATAATAACAATGAAGATGGAGGTACTATTTTAAGAGCATTTACTTCTTTTTTAGCTAAAAAAAACTGAGTTTTTAAGTTAATAAGAGATGAAATAAATAAACCAATAATACTTATAAAAATAAAGTAATGAAAGTTATCACTATTAGCAAACCAAAAGCACTGAGCACATATTAATTTAAATATTGCTGATAATAAACCTGTAAATCTAGGACTAATAAATCCACTTACAAAAGAAATACCAATAGATGCAACAGATAAACTAATACCAAGTATAATTGCTATAAAATACAGGAAATATTCATGAAGATTAAATTTTAATATTAATAAAAAAAGAAGTAGAGATATACTTGTGCTTATTGAACAAATAGTATATAAAGATTTAGGATTTGTATTTAATAATCTACCGCTAATAATTTGAGCAATTGCATATGCAAAAGTAAAAATGCTTAAAAATACAACAATATTATAGTTATTATTAAATAAAATGCGTAAAATTGCACTTGAATTACGTATAAAAAAATATGTACAAGAATATAAAAATATTAGTATTAAATTAAAGAGTAACATTTTATATTATATACTAAATAAAATATTGTAATAAAAATAAAAAGTGATCATAATTATATTCAGTTGGAGCAAGAGAGATTGATTTTTGTATAATATTATTCATCAGTATTATAATACTTTTATTATTATGTTCATAGCAAATAAAAGAATTATTTCTAAGTGCATCGATAATATGTTTATCATTGTCAGTAATATTATTTTCAGATATACTGCGATAATCTATATTAGTTTTAAATCTTTTCTTTAAGTCTTCAATAATAAGTTTGTTATCATACAAAGAATTAACTAGTAATAATACCTCTTCGTGATTAGCTCCCTTAACTTCGATAATTATAATATTATAGTGAGTAACTAAAGGATATGAAGATATTTTATTTACTAATTTGTTTCCATTACTTAAATAACCATTTATTGGAGTATTTTTTAACTCTTGAGATATCTGATATGATACATCTTTAGATGTAATATAGATTAGATTGCCTTGTTTGTTTCTTACAGTATAATTTGTAACAAGATTTTCTTCTTCAAATTTTTGTTCTCTGATATATCTAAACAGAGATGAATCTATTGAATATAGTGTTTTTAATCCACTAATATTATTATTAGCAAATAAAGCAAGACCACAAATAAAAAATAATATACTATCCTTAATAACTGAATTATTATACTTTAAAATAATATTTTCCTGTTGGCAGTATTGTTTTATANNCAGAGAAACTTAAGATGGTTTGCAATCTCTGTCCTGTGGTGGGATTAAACTGGTGAATTGATTTATTAAAGCTCGAATCTAAAATAGAAGCATATCCTTCTTGTCTCAGATGAGTTTTATAAACTAACCAAAGTTTATAGTGTATAGCTAAACTTTTTCTTAAAGTTTTAATACTTGAGTAGTCAATATAAGATAATGAAAATTCTTTTCTAATTTTTTCATGTGATAATAAGTATGTTATACATTCATAATCAAGATTACTAAGAGAAAAATCATCAAAAATATCAACAATATAAATCAAAGAAGAATTATTATAAATCTTATCAATATTGAATTCCATATTAGATATTAACTTTTATAATTATTTTATCTGAATACATCTTAAAAGATTCTGTATACATTAAAGTAAAGTATAGATATTTGTTATTATATTTATTAATAGCAATTGTCGCTATATTATTCAATATTCTAATAGCAATAAGAGCATTATAATGACATATTTCATTTAAAATTAATTGTATAATATTAGATTTTGGTAACTGATCTAAATATTTCAATAAGTCTTGAAAATAAAACAAAAAGCTATTTTGATGAAGATTAATATGTTTGTAATAAGATAACGACGCATTGATGCTTTTTTTAGGAGTATGTATGAAGATAGTATATAGAATTTTATCTAGTTCATTTAAATTATTAAAATATATAGCATTACCTTCTTGTATATTTTTATATATAGATGGTATAATAAGTATTTTATTTGATACATTTAATATATATTTATTTGTAATAAATATATCGGCCTCTGAATTACAAAAAAATATTTCATATTTACTTGAATATCTCTCATAATACATTAATAATACTTCTTCTGAACTATCATAAATACTTACTTTCATACTAATAATTTGAAATAACAATTGTTAATAAAAAATTAAAAAGATAGTTATTATTCATTTTTTACAAAAAAGTTTTTAATTTATATTATTATATATTATGAATTTATTCATGGTATTATGCTTTTTAGCAATTGGATTAGCTGCAATATGTATTGGCGTTGCTTTGGTCGGATGTGTATGGTTAAATGCTATAAGTCGCAATCCTGAAGCTGCAGATAAATTACAATCACCTGCTCTTATTATTATAGGTTCTCTTGAGTTACCATTATTAATGAAACTCTTTTTCATATATATGTTTTTAGGATAGTTATATGTTATTTCAAGATAAATTATCTTCTGAGCTAATTATTGTATCTTTATTTACTATGATAATTGTTTTTTCTTTATCTACTTTATTGTACTATAGAGTAAAAAATCAATATAATAAAGATGTTACCAAATATCAAAATAATTATCTCGAAACACTTGATAAATTAAAACTTCAACTTTCTGATCTTGAAAAGGAATATATTATACTTCAACACAAAAAAGAAGAACAAAGTAAAAATACAACTTTGCAAGAATTAGAAATGGAAAGGAAAATAGAGGAATACAAAAACAATTATTTAGAGCAACAAAAACAAAAAATTATTATTGAAAA
>DCST01000009.1:42764-45363 GCA_002325765.1 bacterium UBA1459
TATTATTATTTTTATTCTTATTATCTTTATTGCAATAAAAAAAAAAGATTCAATTAATAAATATGTACATGAGTATAATAAGTCTTTACAACAAAGATCTACCTATAATATTTTACAGGAAATAAAAAAATATGAAACTTTAATACAAATGCAAAAACATAAAAATCAGATATTAACTTCTTATATTAACGGTCTAAATAAGAATTATGATCAAATCTTTATAGAAAAAATAAATCTTATTAAACAAAAAATAGATATTCAAATTAAATGTCAATTTTATGTAAAAAAAGCCCAAGAAATAGAAAATGAAATTAATGAATTATCTAAGATAATATCTCAGATAATTTAGTTTCAATTTGTGTTTCTAATGCGCTTAGTTTTTTACCCGCTTCTAGTAAATCATCNNCTTAGCAAAGAATTTGGATTTGAAAAATAAGAGAAGTTTACTTTATCAAATAAACTAAATAGAGCTTTTTCATATTCAATAGGTTGATGTATAAGATAGAATATATTTTGTAAAATACGCTTAGCAGATATTATGTCTGCTTGTAATGGATTATGAAGAGACGTAATATTTTTATATATACTGTTTTGCATTTGAGTCAAATCTGATATATTTTGAACATCATCATTTTCTATAAAGGGAGATATTCCATTTACTGTAATATCATAATTATTTCTCAACACATCTGCCTTAACTTTACACAAACAACATATTTTTAATAATAATTCCATTATCTTGTTTTTTACTCTTAGTATTATATAAATTGAAGGAGCAAGAGCAGGACCAGCAGGAGGTATTAGACCAGGACCAGCAAGAGGTATTGTACTATACACATAAAGTACCATATGAAATAATTGTGTTAATATTTCTTTAATAGATAAAGATGGTATATTTATTTCATCTTGGTCTAATTGATAAGCATTAACACAGCTCTGTAACTTATTTATATATATTGTTTGTATATTAGCATCTGGAATATATCTAAATATAAGATTAACTTCTGGTAATATTGCTCTAATTCTTTCTCTTATTTTTAGCATAAATAAAAAATCTTTAAGTAGAGTACTTTCTGAATTACTTTTCTTTCTTTCTTTGCATGCTATAATCATTAATATTTCACTTCTAATTGATAATAACATTTGTGTAAGATTTTTGATAAGCTGGTCTTTTTCTGGTTTCTTCTGATACCATCTTGTTGCAATATAATCATTTATATTAGGTATTTTATCCAATGGTACTTCATAAGTATATGAAGATTGATATTGATGTGTATCATTTTTTCTTTCAAGATTTGTTCTATTATCAATAAAGAAATTTTTGAGCTTTGCTTCTTGAATACCTAAATTAGTATACTCCTTTGTTTGCTCTTGAATATATCGATAAGATAACATATGATCTGCTTCTTGTTTTCTAAGTGAAATATCCGATATCTGATTCTTATCATTTATATCATTTAACTGTGTATTATAGTTATAGTTACCAATAGCAGTATTTCTATCTAAATTATTTTGTATATTTTTTAAATCTTGTTGTGAGTTTTCGGAGTTTTGGCTCACATGATCTAACTCGTTATAATCTTTAATAATCTCTACTTTATTTTTAGATGATTCAAGTAGTTTTTGATTTTCTTCTTCTAGATGTTGATTTTCTTGTTTTAATATAAAATTCTCTTTACTTTTTTTATCAGATATATATAATAGTATGCTACTTGCACCACATGGTATAGTATACAGTTTGTTTTGCATAACAATAGATGATTTATCTCTAAATATTTTTTGCTTATCAATAGAGGATTTACCTCTAAATATTTTTTGAAATAAAAACATTATGTACTAAATATTCCTATAGTACTTAATGCATTCTTTATGTTTTGTTGATATGCTGCTTTTGTTATTATGTTGGTCAATAATGGTGTAAATTTAACTTCTATTCTTGATTGATCTGCTGTAAGTGGTTTATCTGTTGTATTTTTTTTAATAACTTGTTTTGTATTATTTATATTATTTATATTATTGAATATATCTTGAGGTATATTTTTTTTAATACTAGATGTTGGTTTTATTTTTTGATTAAGTGGTGTTTTTTTTGATTGAAACTGAGTAGATTCGCATTCTTTTTCAATTTGTGTTTTTTGATATTTTCTTCTTTTCTCTTCTCTTTCTCTTCTCTTTCTCTAGCTAACGCACNNTTCTCTTTTTTTAAGTTCTTCATCTTTATGTTTTTCAAATATTTCTTGTTTTTTCTTTTGATATTGTAGAGTTGATATTTCTATGTTTTGCGGTTTTATTATTACTGAAGATGATTCTGGTTCTATAATAGGCGTTGAATCAATTTTTAAAGATACATCATGAAATAATGTTTCTTTAGATAATTTTTCATTAATTATTTTTAATTCTTCTTGCTCTTCTTTTAATCTTTGTTGATTTTCTTTTAAGTNNTTGCATAAATAGTTGAAGTTGCAGAGATTATTGAGAAAATAAGTGGATCTATAATTTTAGATTTATTCTTAATACAAAATATATAAAACATATTTATATTATAATTTTATTTGCTTCTAAATAATTATTTTAATTTATTTTTTTTGGTTTAATATGC
>DCST01000042.1:0-412 GCA_002325765.1 bacterium UBA1459
CTTTTTTTGTAGGTTTATCAGGTTGTTTAGTTTGTTGTTGAACATTAATAACATCATCCACTGAAAAGATTGCATCAATATCAATAATCATAATAAATCTATCTTCTACTCTGTACATACCTTGTATAAAATCATTTTTATATTTAGTACCAAGTGAAGGTGATTTTGATATAACTTCATCTTCAAGTTCAAGAACTTCTTTAACAGCATCAACCATAGCACCAATCATAATATTTTTACCATTTTTTTCAATATTCATTACAATGATAGAAGTATCAACTGTGGTTTCTTTTTCTTTAAGTCCAAATTTTAATCTTAAATCCACAATAGGTAGAACATCACCTCTTAAATTAATAACACCTTTCATATATGATAAGGTATTAGGCATTTTAGTAATAGGTTTCATTTCTAA
>DCST01000042.1:453-2855 GCA_002325765.1 bacterium UBA1459
TTATTTTAATTATTTTATCTTTTCTTAAAAGTGATTTTACTTCTTGTATATATTTAAATCTATCTGGATGTGATTCAAAGAATATTTCTTTAGGATAACAATATTTTGTTTTTATTTTACTTAAATATAAACTATATGCCTTATCTTTAATTACATCTTCCACTTTTCTCTTATTTTAATTATTTTATCTTTTCTTTCTTGTAAAAAATATTCTGATAAATCTATTCCCTTTTCTAATTCTTGACTAATATTTCTATCTTTCATTGATTTTAATATTCCTTCATCTACACTTAATACTAAATTTGATTCATACATTAATATAGATGGTACAACATTTAAACCAGTTAAGACATTGGTATATTTTGGTGATACAAGTATATATTTTTTATTTCTTATATTAATATTTTTTAATTCTTTAATAGGAAGATAATAATTATTATTAGAAATAATATATTTACCATATATATTATTATTTTTAATAAAATCAGATATATTTTCAGTTAGTTCTATACAATTATCTTTACCTAAATATGTTTCAAGTTTTTTTACCAATTTAATTGTAGAAATGTAAGATAAATAACTTGAATCAGTACCAATTACTATTTTTTCACTTTGTAGAATATATTCAATTAGATGCATTTCTTATTTTATTAATTTTAATAAACCTATTATATAATTTTATACAATCTCTACATAAAGGGGTGTGTGAAGTTTTAATATTTCCACATTTACAGTAATCTATTCCCCAAGGTAATATTACATCACTCATATCTTACTTTTAATTTCATTAATTTTTGATTCTCTTAACACAGGATTAGTTGGATCTATAATAGATAAAAATAAATTTTTAGTTTTCTTAATATAACTAGTATCTTTTATAATAAATGGTTTTGCATCTAAATAAACAAAATCACCATTTTCTAATTCATAAACCATTTTCTTAATAGCACTATTGTAGTATGTGGATTTAATATTTATCTTTTAGTTGAAAGAAAACCCACAAATCTTTAGTTTGTGTGGATGAATTTCAATTACACTTTATATTTTGAAAATAATTAAAAGTTTTAATATTTTTTACTAAAAAAATTATTTTTGATAAAAAATGACTTTTAAAGTTTAATATATACTTGTAATGAAAACAATATTTAAGTCATATAAGTTTAGAATTGATCCAACAAAGGATCAACAAGTGTTATTATCAAAACATTTTGGTGCTTGTAGATTCATATTTAATCATTATTTAAATGAAAGAAAGGATGAATATTTAAATAATAAAAATACTTTAAATTATCATGACAATGCAAATAACTTAACACAATTAAAAAAGGATGAGAATTATATTTGGTTAAAAGAAATAAATAGTCAATCATTACAATCTACATTAAAACATTTAGACATTTCATACAATAGATTTTTTAGAAGACAATCAAAATTTCCGAAGTTTAAAAATAAATATACTAAACAATCATTTACAATTCCTCAGTCAATAACAATTGAAGAAGAACAATTATGGATACCAAAGTTTAAACAAGGAATTAAAATTAAATTACACCGAGAAATTGAAGGTAAAATAATGTTTGGTACTATTTCAAAAACTGTTACTAATAAGTATTATATTTCTATGACTTGTGAAGTTCAACACCAACAATATGAAAAAACCAATTCTAATGTTGGAATTGATACTGGATTAAAAGATTTAGCAATACTTTCAGATGGTAAGGTATATGAAAATATTAAAACATTAAAAAAGAATTTAAAAAAATTAAAGTTTAATCAAAGACAATTTTCTAAAAAACAAAAAGAAAGTAAAAATAGATTAGATCAAAAATTAAAAGTTGCAATATTACATGAAAGAATAACCAATGTTAGAAGGGATTACTTACATAAGGTCACTACAGAAATAGTCAAAAACCACGATATTATTTGTATTGAAGACCTTGCTGTGAAAAATCTAATGAAAAACCATAAATTGGCTTTGTCTTTTGCTGATGTTGGATTGGGTGAGTTATATTCTATGTTAGAATATAAATCAAACTGGAATGATAAAACAGTTATAATGATTGATAGATTTTTTCCATCTAGTAAAATGTGTAACATCTGTAATTACATTAAAGATGACTTGACTTTAAAAGACAGAGAATGGACTTGTCCTTCTTGTAATACAAATCATAATAGAGATTTAAATGCAAGTTTAAATATATTAAATCAAGGATTAAAAATATTATCTGGTTCAGGGATTGAGTCGGATATAAAACAAAAACAAGGGGAGTCGTCTTCAGTAGAAGAGGTTGTGAACCTTGAAACCACTACATCTTTAGTGTAGTTGGTAGTTCATTATATTACAAGAAATATGTTAATTGAAAATGAAATACCAAAACCTAATTATTTACCAAAAAGAAAAA
>DCST01000003.1 GCA_002325765.1 bacterium UBA1459
ACACATGTATTATTTTCAAAAATCAAAAAGTATATTTTAAAAACAAAAATGCAAAAACATATTTTAATCATATTACATCTTATCAACAACTTATAGAAGAATTGCAAATATTAGAAGATACTTCAGATATCTATAAAGAAGATCAAATATTAAGAATTAATATTTATAGAAAAAATAATTATATTTATTTTTTATGTTCAAATATTACTACAAAATTATTTGAATTTAACAGAATGCAGGAATTATTAAATGCTATAAATTGTTGTATTTGTATCTTATATCACAATAAAGTAGTTTTATGTAATAAATATATGCAGTCTTTTTATAATATTTATCTAGGACAAGTAATTAAAAATATTAATTCATTAAACTTACCCAATAATGTTGTTATCAATTATTATAATGATTATACTGTTTTATCTATAAAAATTGATGTCAATCAAATTTCTCCGGAAATAAATTATGCTCCATTTGGCGTTATTATTGTAAATCATAGACATGAAATACAATTTATGAATGTATATATTACTAATATGCTTGGTAATTTAACTAATATTTATGATATTGTACACGAAGCTGAGCGAGATCAATTTAAAGAGTTATTTAAAAATACTCATATTAAATTTCATAAATTACTGCTAAATAACAATAGTCCTTCATATATTACAATTCATAAATATAATAACAGTTATATAATTTATTTATTATTTGATGATTATTTTAAAAATATTAAACTATCCTTTTTACATGATCAGCGTATATATACTCTTGGATCTATTGTAAGTAGCATTTCTCATGATTTTAATAATATGTTAACAGTTGTTTTAGGTTATGTTGATTTTATTATTAGTAAAAACAAATTTAATCCAAGTGATACTATATATTTAGATTTACTTGCAATTAAACATACTGCAGGTAAAGCTGCTGCATTAGTAAAACAAATTTTATTAATAGCAAAAAAAGATACTTCAGATTCAAAAATTATTGATTTAAATGATATGATTTTTGATTTTGTAAATACTTTTTGTAAGACATTTAATGATACGTTTGAAGTAGAAGTATCCGCATATCATGGCGATTTATACATAAAAATTAATGCTGTATCTCTTGAGCAAATACTTGTAAACTTGCTTATAAATTCAAAAGATGCTATGCCTAAAAAAGGATTTATAAAAATATCTACTAACTTTATAATTATTGCCACTACTATTATTGAACATGATATTGTTATTCAACCTAATTCATATGCTGTTATTGAATTTACTGATAATGGCGCAGGTATACCAGAATCTTCTCTAAATAATATATTTAAACCATTTTTTACAACTAAAACAAATGGTACTGGATTTGGATTATCTACTGTATATAATATTATTAAAGAAAATAAAGGATTTATCAAAGTTAATAGTCAAGTTGGTATCGGCACAACATTTAAAATCTATTTACCTTATATCAAGAATGTTAACTTACCAAACTTATCTATTAATAGTCATAATAATAATTTCTTATATGATTTATCTGCATTAAGTATTTTACTTGTAGAAGATGATAATATGATACTTGAATTTACTGCATCGGCATTAAAAAATAAAGGATGTGAGGTAATTACAGCATCTTCTGGTGCAGCAGTATTACAAATGTCGATACCTAAGATAGATTTGCTTATTTGTGATATTATGATGCCTGGAGATAAGCATGGTATGGATATCTATTTAATACTTAAGAAACATATACCTAAGTTAGTTGTTATTTTTCTTTCTGGTTATAGTTTAGAGCAATTATCTGAAAAAAATATAGATATTAAACTTGGTTCAGATGTTTATTATCTTGCAAAACCTTTTGCGTTTAATGATTTATTTAAAATAATACAGAGTATCATGATTTAAACCATTAATACTGAATTAGAAAAAATTATATGATTTTTATTGTATAATTAAAATGGCTGAGTAATCAGCTATGGTAATATGTATGTTATAAAGAATAAATTAGGTGGACTTGGGGGCAGTACCCAACTCCTACAAATTATTATTTCTTTTTCATAATATCTTTTACTTTTATTAATTTAACATTACTTGTAAAAAATATAATAAATAAACATAATAATTTATCTATATTGTTTTCACTATTAAATAATATAAATAAGCATGTAATTTCTAATAATATAAGTAAAATAGGTAAAATATAATCTATAGATATATCTACAAAAAATGATACTAATACTATTATAGATGGTATTAAAAATGAAAATACAAATATTATACTTGGTAATATAAATAATAAATTTTCTAATGATTGATCATAAAAATATAATAAAGTGGCAAGTAATACAGATATATTTATTACATTAAATGCAGATAGTAATGTAATTTTATTATTTACATTGTAATTATCTGTTTGCAAAGAGCAATAAGTTAAAAACATAGTGATAATAACATTAATCCAACTAAATTAAGCTGAATAGCTTCTTTTGGATATTTTTTATGTAATGCATAGTATATACCACATAATATAAGTATTAATACCAATATAATTATTGCCTTAAAACCAGTAACAGATTCATGATATATATCATATATTAACATGGTCATCATAGCTATTATTATTAATAAACCAAATAAACAAAATGCAATTTGCGCAGAACTTAAAAATTTAGAAAGAAATATACTGATAATAAGAGCTATTGCAACTGAAGTTATTACCACATAAGGCATTATACTTCTTGTATTTTGCGTTTTAGTCATATCTTTATTTGGTGTAAATACTTGATACATATCAGTACCATATACATTGAAACTATATAACATATATAATTTATTTCATCTAAAGGTTATATTATTATTAAAATATCTATAATTCTTGTTCTTCTGTGTTTTGAGGTTTTTTCTCATCTTTCTTTTTATCTTTTTTATTATCTTTATCTAAAATTTGATCTTTATTTTTATCTTTACTTTTATTCTTATTTTTGTCTTTATTTTTATCTTTATTAGATGATTCTAAATAATTATTACGACGATTTACAAAACCAGCTAAACCTCCTAATAATCCTAATAATCCTAATAATGCTAATGCTAATAATAACAATAATGGTAAACCACTTAATCCTAGTAATCCTAGTAATAAACCAAGTAATCCTAGTGAAAGCAATCCCATAAGACCTAATAAGCATGCACATATATCTGGTGTACATTTACATTCAAATTTAAAGTATTTATATAGAAAAAATCCTAATAATGTTATTAAAAAAGATAATGATGCTATTATCCATCCATCTGTTTTCTTTAAATCTTTTTTATTAGAAGTATAAATTAGTATAAATAATAATTGTATAGTCATAGTAATATATAACCAAGGATTTTCATTAATAGATGTAGTAACTGATATACACATTTGAGATGTGCAAGAAGATGAAGAAGATTGCGTTCTTATATTAGTAGCATATATAAACATAACAAAATTGTATAAAAAGAATAAAAATACATTATCATTAAAAGATTAAAGATTAATATTACATATGAGAATACTAGGAGTTGATCCAGGATTTACTTCTGGATATGCTATTATAGAAGATAATAAAATTATAATAGCAGGTGAATTTAAAGTTTCAAAAACTCAAAGACTAGCAAGTTTATTTAATTTTTATATGAGTATTATACAAGAATATAATCCAGATATATGTATTATTGAAAATTCATATGTAAATAATAATGCAAAAACAAGTTTATTACTTGGTCAATCTAAAGGTGTTATAGAACTTACTTTTCAATTAAACAATAAAGATTATTTATCTTTAGCTCCTTGTCAAATAAAAAAACTCTTACTTCATAGAGGTAATTGCAAAAAATCAGAAGTTCAAGAATATATTAATAATTTATATAACACAAAATATACACATAATACTACTGATGCTATTGCCATTAGCTTATGTTATTATTTAATATAAACAGTAAATGGTTGCCTTGATATAACTATTTTATATTCTGATGTATTTAGATATACATCTGTTGCTATATTTTCTTCATTAATTTTACATGCATTTTGTTTAATAAGTCTTTTTGCTTCACTTATAGATGAGCATAAATTATTATTTACTAGTAATTTTGTAAGAAAAATAGGTTCACTATAAAGATTAGTGTTGATTTCATGTGAAATATTACATATTTTACATATATGATAAAATAAATCTTTTTTCTTCTCTTGATTAATATTATTTGTATTTACATTAAGATAATATATCATTTGATTACATATATCATCTGATAAATTAATACAATATTGATACAAATCATTTGTATTATTTATAAATGGAGCATTTGCTGTAGTTTTTCCAATTTTTTCTCCATTAGAGGTAAGTAAAGGTGTAGCTAGGGCCAAAAAATCATCTTCTTTACAAATAGCTGATAATATTTTTACACCAAAAGCTAAATTGCCCCATTGATCTCCGCCTCCTATTTGTATAGTACATTGATATTTTTTATATAAAATATACCAATCATAAGCTTGTAAAATAGGATATGAAAATTCTAATGCATTAATATGAGAATGATTTTCAATTCTTGTTTTATATGTATGTAAACTTAACATATAATTAATAGAAGCATATTTACTAAACTGAGAATATTCCTTTAAACTTAATTGAGATAACCATTCAGAGTTATTACAAAAAATTATCTGATTTTCATAATCTTTAAATAATTGAGTAACTTGTTTTTGTATTTTAATTGTATTATTATTTACTTGATCGAAACTTATTTCAGATCTGGTTGTCATTTTATCTGTTGGATCTCCGATTGTAGCAGTAAATCCTCCAAATAAAAATATACCTTTATGGCCTTGATTTAGTAGCTCTCTACAAAGCTGATATGGTATTAAATGACCTATATGTAAACTTGCGGCAGTTGGATCAATACCTATATAAAAAGTCTTAGATGCTTCTAATTTTATTTGTTCATTGCTTGAAATTTTAACTAATCTTTGCATATTATATTCTATAATAATAAATCTTATATATTATTAACATGCATTTTATAGAACATAATATTTCTTTTAAGCTATATCAAGCAAATAAATATAGTTCTAAATTAGCTATAATAAGTATTCTATATAAAACATTAGAAGTTATTAAAAAATATTTCTTTTTTATTTTATTTATATTTTTATTAATGAATCAGAATATCATACTTAAAGATATTCTAAAAATATTTATTGAAAAAAAAGAAGATGCTATATCTAAAATACTTATAGATATAGCTAATAAAATAATGAATACAGATTTTTTAATATTAGTTATAAGTGTTTATAGTTTATATAATATTATTTTATTGATAACCAATAACTTAAAAAGAAAATGGTATAATACCTTTAATCTTTTTATAGATGAAGTATATTACGAATTAAGAAAATCAAAATATATATATTATTATATGACAGGTAATTCTTATGAAATATACTATAATAATTACTATAAATACTTTCAATGTTTATTTAATGATGTATGTAAATTTATAATATATAATATTATCATAGCAATCTTATCTTTTATTACATTTATTTACATGATTTTTTTTCTTATAGTACTAAATTATNNAATTATTTTTTGTATAAATCAATAAAAATACTTATTAAAAAATACAAATATAATCAGAAATATTTATCTTACCCTGAGATTTGTTATGCAAATCAGAAAAATGAAGATATATCTTTAAAAATAAGTAATAATTATATATTAGTTAAGTTGTTAAAAAAAATTGTTATTAGTATTTATTTTATCGTAGTATATACATGTCTTATACCTATTTTATTTTATAAATGTAAATATGTCTTTCCTTTATTAGTATTGTTATTGCTACAAAATATGCCTATAAAAAATATAATTAATAGTATTACATATGACTTTAATATACACATTAATAATAAAATTATTGAAGTTCATAATATTTATATTGAAAATATTAAAAATAATACAACAAATACTATGAATCGAGGAAAAACAGAACTTATTAATTCATGCAAAATGAATAATATAAATATTGAAATTAATAATTTACCAACGAAAAAAAATAGTATTTATTATTTTGGCATTATTTCATCAAATTTGCAATTTAATGGATCAATAAAAGAATTTTTGTATGAATATTCTGATAATGAAATAGAGCAATCATTATTAAACTATCAGTTATTTGAATTATTTGAATATAAAACTCCTGTGACAGAAATTAAAGTTAACAAACTATCAAATAAACAAAAGATAATATTACAAATTATAGCAGCACAAAAAAGAAAGTTTGTAGTATTTGAAAACATTGAAAATGCTGAAGAAATTGCTAGTTCATTAAATATAAATTGGATACATTTAAACAAAATTCACTAAAAAGATTAATATATAAAGTAATTCCAAAAACATTAATAATGGAAGATCCTTATTTCTAATTTCATTTAAACAATAAAATATAAGACCTACTCCTATCGATAAACTTATCGCAAAAGATAATATATTTACCCAATATATATTATTATACATTAATTGTACTAAACCTAATATTGCTATCACAAGCATCAAAACAGAAAATAATGCAATAATTATAAAAAATATAGGAATATTTGAGATACTTATTGTATTAGTAAAATTAGCAAGTAGATCAACTAAAATAACTCCTACCATTATACTTAATGCCGCAATAATTCTTGTAGACAGTAGTTTTTTTCCTAGATCATTAAATGACCAAAAACCGAAAAATAACATCATCACTTTATAAAAACTTGATATTTTTTTATCAAAAAATAAAATATTATATAATATAAATGTAAATCCAATGAAATAACATAATAAATGATCATAACTCAAATAATAAGCACTCATAAATATTTGACATAAATACAATACAAGTACAAATATTAAAATATATCTATTATATATTTGAGAAATTAAAAATAGATTTATAGCTTGTAATGTTTTAAATAATAGATGATATCTACTATGATAATTATATGATTTAGTATCTTGATTAGTATTCTTTTCCAATCCAGAATATGTAGTACTAATTTCAGTTCCTTGTGTATGATTATTTGAAATAAGCTGTTTTGTATTATTATTACTTTCATTATTTTCGGTATTTATCTTATCTATAGAGTGATCAATATTAATAGTATATAAAGTACAATAAATCAACATTTTTAATATTTACATGTAAAAATTAATAAAGTATTATAAAATTAAGCTTGAGCTTCTATAAATGGACTAATTTGTTCTTCTATATCAAAAGTATTATCAGTTACCTCTATACTTTGCATCATATATCCTCTGCCCCATGCAGTACAAATATACTCAGGTATAATATATTTAGATACATTTTGTGCAAGTTTTTGTTCTTCATTCTCAATTTTTTTTCTTATTTTACATACAAGAACATCAATTACTTTTGTTGTATCAGGTCTTTCATCATGAGTATATAGATATGATAGAATTGTATCTTTTTGTATTACAGAATTCATGTGCATTATAAGTAGTACTATTAGTTTATACTCTAAAGAGGTAAGATGAATATATTGTCTATTTATAAATACTTGACCAGAATTTAAATTAACCACAAGATTGCCTGTTGATAAAATATGATGACTATGACCTAATCTTCTTCTCATAAGAGCTCTTAATCTAGCTACTAATTCAGTAATAGATAAAGGTTTTGTCATATAGTCATCAGCCCCCAAGTCTAATACATTTTTCTTTTCATTTATAGCATGCTCTGCAGATAATATTATAATAGGAGTATGTTTAATTCTAGGATTTCTATGATTTCGAATATGTTGAATAATTTGAGGACCTGGCATTTCAGGTATATTTAAATCTAATAATATTACATCATATAATGATGATTCTAGTGTTGATAAGGCAGCAGAAACTACATTAAACGTGTCACAAAAAACTCCTTGAGCTTTAAGTACATGTTGTAGTCTCATACATAGTGAACGATCGTCATCTATTAAGAGTGTTTTCATAAGCTAAGCATAGCATTAGTAAAAAAGTAAATAATAATAATAAACTTTATAATTTTTTATAATTTAGAAAATTAATAAAAAAGATAAATAGTTTTTTGTATAATATCAGTTATACATTTTGTTTTTTCTTTATTAGTCTTTACTGGTCGCGTATTTTATTTTACTATATTAAAGCATAATAAATAAAACTATTTGATTTTTTTTGTGTAATTTTATAAAAAATATAGTAAATTACAATATTTATATATAAAACTAGGTATGTATATATTGCAATAAATAATAAAGATAGTGCGGATAATTATTCATTATTGTCGGAATATTGCGGTTATATGTGAATAAATAGAATCTAAAAATCCGCCGAATATTAATAATATTTTACACAATATTGAGTGTATTTATATCAATAAAAGTGAAAACATTTAAATATTTCTAATCATAAAAGCAAATAATAATATATTATAATTTATAATGAATAAAAGATTATTGGTTATTGTATTTGTAATATTATTTGCACTGATTACAGTTCTTATATTGTTTTCATCTGTTACTCCTAGTAGTAATGAGATCATTACAGTTAATGAGTTTTTTCAATATATTATTAATAAAAACATACAAATTATAGAAGTATTTAAAGAAGCAAATATGGATAGTGTTAAATGTACATTAAATAATGGTAAGGTAGTTACTACACATATACCTTCAATTCAAGATTTTTTAAGTGCTATTTTATCTAATAATATTTCATTAAAAATGAATTCAGGTTCTCTATTACTAAGTCAAATTATTCAAAAGTTTGTATTTATGATATTTACAGCATTTGAGCTATTCATGATTGTATTATTTTTTCAAAATTTTTCAGGATCTTCTAGATCATTTAATAAAAATTTGACTTCAGTAAAATCTAATACTAAATTTAGAGATATTATCGGAATGAAACAAGAAAAAAGAGAAATGATAGAAGTATTAGAATTATTTACAAATATTGAAAAGTTTATGAGAGCAAACTGTAAGCCTTTGCATGGTGTTGTATTATTTGGACCTCCAGGTAATGGTAAAACATATTTAGCAAAAGCAATAGCAGGAGAAATATCCGCTAATTTTTATGCAGTATCAGGATCTGAATTTGTTGAAATGTTTGTTGGGGTTGGGGCATCGAGAGTAAGAAACTTATTTGCACAAGCAAGAAAAAGTGAATCAAAAAGCATTATTTTTATAGATGAAGTAGATGCTTTAGGTAAAAGAGGAGGAGAGCAATTTAGAAACTCAGAAAGAGAATCAACTATTAATGAAATGTTAGTTGCTATGGATGGTATTATTGATAATTCAAATATATTAGTAATTTTTGCAACAAATAAATTAAATGATGTAGATTCAGCATTATTAAGACCTGGTCGTATAGATAAACAAATTTATGTTGGTCATCCTTTTTATACAGATAGACAAGAATTAATTAATTTACTTATACGTAGATCGCCAATACCTTGTTATGCAGATAGTCATTTAATTGCAAGAATAACTGGAGGATTTTCTAGAGCAGATATTGCAAATTTAGTTAATGAAGCTAAAATATTATCAATTCGAGATAATAGTGAAATTATACTAACTGAACATTTTCTAAGAGCTTTAGATCGTATTAGACTAGGTAGCCCTCAACCTAAAAGCATAATGAGCGCAGAAGAAACTGAGCGTACAGCATTACATGAATGTGGTCATGCCTTAATGATAATAATATATAAGAAATACGTAGAACCTCTTTATAAAATTACAATTTTACCTCATGGTAAAGCATTAGGTGTAGCAATGACAGAATCATTAGATAAAGTATCTGTAACTAAAGAATACTTAGAAGCTAAAATATGTATTTGTTTAGGTGGTCGTATAGCTGAAGAGATTTTTTATAGTGCAGACGGAGTAACAAGTGGATGCTCAAGTGATTTAACTCAAGCTAGATCAATTATAGAAAATTATATTATTAATGGTATGGATGATATATATGGATTAAAATATATTTCTTCATCTTATCATTTAATGAGTGAATATGAAAAAGCGGAACTTGCAAAAAGAATTAATGATATTATGAAAGAAATGGCCATTAAAACAAAAAGTATTATGCAAGAATATAAAGTAGCGTTACGTAGAGCAGCAGATATGTTGCTTATAAAAGATACATTATATGGCCCAGAATTTGAAAATATTATAAATGGTAAATCATTTTTACCTATTAAAATTAATTATATTAAGAATATATAAATATAAAA
>DCST01000006.1 GCA_002325765.1 bacterium UBA1459
ATGATTGATAATTTGGTTTTTCATGGCTATGTGCATCAATTTTTTCGCTTTTAATTCTCATGTTCTTAATTATAGCATATTTATTAAGATTTTTATATATTAAATTTATATTAAATTAAATATTATACTTGATTTTTCATTTTTTATTGTACTTTATTGCAATTTTTATAATAATAATTTGCGCAAAAAACATAAACAGATAAAAATAAAAGATATATTATATAATAGATGAATGCGTAACTACTTATTAAGTGTATTTTGGATAATATGTGTACGAATAATTACATTTTTGAGACTATTTTTTCAAGTAAAGCTACTAGGAGATTCAAGAGTATCTGATATGTTATTATATGCAAATAAAATATTAGGTATTGTACGTTCAATATTTATTGGAGGAGGATTTGAGCCAATTTTTGTTTCTTTCTATAAAAATTCAAAATCTCCAGGATATTTTGCAAAACAGTCATTAAAAATATTAAGTATAATATTTTTTGCTTTATCTTTTATTTTTGCTGCATCATCTCCAGCTATAGCATGGATAAATAATCTTAATGCAACAGATTCATCATTATTAATTAAATCATTATGTATGCTATCTCCTCTTATAATACTGATGTTTTTGTTGTCGTTTTTTACAGCTATTATGAATGCAAACTATAAGATGGGACATACAGGAGTAGCACCACTAGTAGCAAATATATCAAACTTATTTGCAGTGGTATTTTTTGGATATTATATGAAAAATAGTTTTTTGGGTTTTTCTATAGGATTAATATTATATTCAGGAGTTCAAGTTATATATTTATATATATTTGCAAATAAATTTTTATCTAATGATTATTTAGATATTAAAAATGAAGTGAATAGTTTTTTAAAAAGTGTATTTACAAATATAGGATTTGGTATATTAATACCTATAGCAGATCTAATAATGAGTAAAAAAGCATTACAAATAGAGGGAGGATTATCTTATATAGAGTATGGACATAAACTTATTTGTGTATTTATTAGTTTATTTGGCCATAGTTTATCATCAAATGCAGCACCAATACTAGCAAAACTTAATGAAGATGAAAGAGTACAAAAAGGATCAGAAATACTCTTATTAACACATATATTAGTATTACCTGTGGTATTTATAATTGTGCTATATCCACAAGAAATAGCAAGCATATTTCATCTAACTAATATTAAAAATGTAATTACATTTAATAAGTGTATATCACTTAGTGCAATAGGACTTTATGTTATAGTAATGATTAAAAATATTAATACAATTGCAATTACATCAAAACATATAACTCATAGTGGAGCATCTATATTAATATATGCAGTTATAGAAATTGCATTAAGTATGTTTGCAACTACACCAGAATACTTATTAAGTATACAAGTATTTGCAAGTATATGTCAATTTATATATATATTATTTGTGTTAATTAGCTTAAGGNNAACCAACATATTATATTGGATCAGTAGTACTATCATATATATTTGGTCCATTATTTAAACAAATATTTGATATTACAAATAAAATAGCATGTATAAATCAAAACTACTTTATCTCATTTGGTATGTATTTACTTAGAATATCTACATTAGCAGCTAGTCTGGGTATATTATATATAGCATATTTATATATATTTAATAAAATTACAAAATCAATTTTTAAATCTAATTAGTTAAATTCTCATCATCTTGAGGAGTATACTTATCTATATAATCACTAGAATATTGTTTAATTGCATTCTTTTGTAATTGTTCAATATAATTCGAAAAATCACCCATACATAATTATGTATCAAAAAGATTAAAAATACATTAGATATAAAAATTAAAGCTCTAAATTATATACTTGAAAAATAGAAATAATCATAAGAATACATACGCCAGATAATCCCATCATAAGTAAATAACTACCATTAAAAGTAGAAGCCATACCTATTGTAATACTAGTAAAAATAGATCTCATACCAAAAAAATAAGTAGAAATAACATAAGGATCTTTAAGTATGCGAGTAGCAATATTAGCAACAATAGGAGCAGCTAANNGACTATTAGCAAAAATAAACAGCAGAGCATTCTTTAAAAGAAAACTAAAATAGAAACATAAACTAGTAGCAACAAATAAAATCATAACAGATTTAATATTTTGTATTTTATAAAAAATAGAAGCAAAAAAACCTATAATAAACTGACCCATACCAGCAAGAGTACTCATAGAATTATTTGAAAAACCAAAAAATGAACTAAGTATAGGTTTTTGTAAAGATAGAAAGACAAGAGCAATACCAAGAAGAAAGCCTATACTTAAAGATAATACCCATAAACTTGCATTTGAAATACATTTTAAAACAGAAGAAAAAATAACAGTAAAATTTCTTTTATAAGTAACCGATCGAAAGAAAAATAAAAATAATAAACCTGTACAAATATTAATAACTAAAATAGAATATAAAATAATATTTGCATTAAATAAAGAAATAATAAGTAATGTAATACAAGAAAAAACAGCTCCTATACCTGTAAAATTAGCAAATCCCACCTTATTATCTGACAATAAACCTAAACAGCCAAAAGAAATAGCTCCTTGCATACCAGAAACTAATCCTTGCATCGTACGAGAAAATAGAAATACCTCAATATTAATAGGCCAAATGCAACCACAAATAAAAACAGCATTAACTAGAAATAATACTCCGCTTAATTTAACTATATTAAATCTTTCAAAATAAGAGCCGATAATTTTACCAAAAGCTCCGGCAAATGTACTCATAGCTAGAGCTAAGTTATTTGCTTCTGGGGGTAAATTTAATAAGACATCTAAATATTTACTTAATACAATACAGACTTTACTATAAGAATGAGCAGTACCTGTATATAAAATAGTAAATAAATACGCAAAAATAATTAAATATCTCATGCTTATATAATAAAATATTCATAAGAATTAATTGTATATATTTAAATAAAATAGACGATCTTGAAAGAATTAATAAAATACATTTATAGTAAATATTTTTCTATAATTATTTTATGGAAAGAAAAATAATAGTAAGTAAAGAAGATAATTTAAATGCTTTGTTAGGATACGAAGATTTGCTAGAACGTATATTACTTATAAAAAATACAATGAATTATCCTCCATATAATATTATTAGAAAAGATAGAGATATTATACTTGAAATAGCTTTAGCTGGATTTAATAAAGATGAGCTAATGATATCATTAAAAAATACAAGAGAACTTATTATTACAGGTCAAAAAAAAAATAATGAAAGTAATGAATATTTATATAAAGGTATAGCGCAAAGATCATTTACAAAAACATTTATACTTTTTAATGATTTAAAAATAAAAGATATTCGGTTTATTAATGGTATGTTATATATACATATTTATAGAGAAAATAATGAAGAAACGATTGAAAATTTAATTATAAGTTAATATATTATAGATTATTATTAAAAAATGTCCTCAATGGGATTCGAACCCATGTTATCACATTGAAAGCGTGAGGTCCTAGGCCTCTAGACGATAAGGACAAATACAAATTTATTGTATCATATTTTTTATCAAATATTTAAAAAATAAAGTATTTTTTATAAAATTAAGACTTAAAATGCAAATAATAAAATAAATAAGTGAGAGACATAGCTATAATTATATATACAAGAGATATAATAATAGTAAATCCTTTTAATGTATTACTATTTGTTTTAATTTGGCCAAATCGAGAAACTCGAGTAAACATACCCTCTTCACCTCTTTGTAGTAAAATAATGATAGTAAGTGTCATACAACATACAATATTTAATAGTAATAGTAGTTTAGATAAAAGAATCAATAACATAAATATAGTTTATATGAAATAAAATATAAATAATATATATATATAATATTTTATGATAATGTTATATGCGATAAATAATAATGATATGATTGAAATAAATAAGAAAAATAATAGCATGTTTTTATTTAGTATAATAGGTGCTCCATTGCTTGCTCTTGCCATTAAAATAATAATTATATCGTTTATTATATATTATATATCAACAGAAGATACTTTATTTATACAAAATAAAGATTTTTTTGAATATGAGCAAATAATAGATCATAATGATAAAATAAAATATCAGTTTATACTTATTGGTATATTTATATCTTTATTATTTATATTATATATAATAGTAATACTTATTCTATTATTTTTACAAAAAAAACAAGATATAAGCTATAACAAAAAACCTGAATTAGTAATTTCATCTTCAAGCACACCAGATATTGTTCAAAATAGAGATATATTATTTTTATAAAGTAATATTTTCGCAATTTTCTTATTTTATAAATAATTATGTTATTTTTATTATTCGCAAGTACACAAATTGTTAAGTCACCATTATACTCATTATCTAAACCTGAATATAAAAAACCTATACCTTTATTAATATTAATATGTATTATCTTATCTTCTATATTATTGTTAGTATCTGGGATTAGATATATTATTAAATCTGATACAGAAGATCCGGTATTTCTATCTTTAATTACTATAGCATTTATAATACAATTAACTGCATTTATAACTTTTATAGTAGAAAATAGTAATACTAATGAAAATAAAAGGATAATCACATCTTTAGAGGATTTGAAAAAAGATCCAAATATTACAAAAACAAGAATGGTATCAAATTTATCTATTATGAATACAGATTCAAATGATATAATTGTAATGCCAGAAACAAAAAACAATGAACAAGATATTATATTTATACCTATGAATGATATAGTGCTTAATCCAGGTATAGTTGCCTCACCATCACCTATGAACATAGGAACATTAACCAATAGTATTATTAATACAAATAGCATAGAAAATATGGGTATTTTATTTAATAATAAAGGAATATCATTTATTTGGAGAAATCCTCATAGTGGATCAAATGAAAGCGTACCATTATCATTGACATATGAAAGTATTGTGCCACTAGGTATACAATTATTAGTAGAAAGTATTAATAACGCAAGTACATTACAAGAAATAAGAGATATATGTGAATATAATAATAGTCCTGATAGTCAGTTTAAATATTTATTTATAATAAAGTTCTTATATTTACCAAATACTCAAAGTATAAATGCATTAGTATTACTTGAAGATCCAGAAGGTATAAGTAAAAATATAAAAAGCGGACAAACAATTGATTATACACATATTAAAACAGCAGATCATAGATTTGCTTTACTGTATATAGTTGCAAATAATAGTAGTTTATCTATCAATAATGAATTATTAGATAAAGTGGTTACTTACAAAGATAAACCAGCGACAGAGAAAGAAATAAATATTTATGATATTCATGAAAATGCATCATTAAGTCAGTATTTACGCAAATCTGATGGTGATATATATTCAATGGATAACTTTGTTGTTAGTAGAATATATAGTGAATCTGATGGCTCTAAAGCTACAGGAATACTTGTAGAAATAGACAAAATATATAATTCATCAAATCTAACATCAGCTCAAATAAATAAATATACAGATATATTATTTCTACCCGCATTAAAAGACAGTCAATATAAGGATATAGATTGGCAAAAAGTAAGTGCAGATCAATTAAAAATAACACCTATATCAAAATGGATTAATTATGTTTATGAATTACCAGAAGGTATATTAAATAATTCAGATATTATAAAAATAATAACTTCTTATATGTTTTCTATTAAAGATAACTATGAGTATGATATCAATAAAAGCGAGAAAGAAAACATAGAAGAAGCTTTAAAAAAATGTGCACCTATGGGGCCAAGACCAAATAATACAGAAGAAATGAATAAATTTGCAAAACTCTTAAATGATTGGTTAAATTTTAAAAAAGGTACAAATGAAGTAGATTACTTAGATATAGCTACTGTTTTAAATATCAAAAACGACTCTTTGAAACAAATGCAAGAATTAATATATATTTTCATTTTATACTTGCCAGATTATAGTGCAGATATCATACAACATAAAAGTTTATCTGCAATACTATATTTAATAGTTATATTTTTGGTAGCAAATAATAATTATTATATGTTATTTAATTTATTGCCATATTTACAAAAAAAACAACAAGATTTAGTTTTAATGGCATTAATTATATATGAGGCACCTATAGAATTATATTCAGAGCTTGATATAAATAACTTCATAAAAATATTATTTGAATTAAAAAACCAAAATATCCTAATATCTTTGCGCATCCATAAATTTAATTTATTTAATTTAGATTATAAAAAAATAGAAGCACAAATAGTAATTAGTGAGTATATTAATAATTTATCATATGACCAGATTAGCGAAATTAAAAGATCAAATTTCAGTTCATTAGATATTGAAGGTACAACAAAAACAATAGCAGATATATCTTATAAAGAAAATCTATTTACAAATATGGTAAAAAAAATAACAAAAGAACAAGTACCTTATTTATCTGATCAATTCTTACAAGATCTAGGTAAGGAGATTATATATTTAGAAGATCTTTCTGCATTAACAGGAGATCAGGCTAAATTATTAACAAGAGACCAAATATTTCTATTACTGATTACTCCAACATCAGATAATACACAATTCTTATTTAATACAATAAATCCTAATGCATTACAATATTTGAATAAAACTGCATTAAATGATGCTATTAATAAATTATATTTATATTTTGCAAATGATAATAATAACAACAATACATTTGATCCAGGAGATACTATAACAACATCTGCAACAAATACATTAAGTGTAAAAGCAATATTAAAAGGTATATTTTCAATAGAAGATGTTAATGGAAATAAAATAATAATAATGAATATGTATACATTATTAGATGCAAATAATAAGCAAAGAGTTGATGAAGCAATGTATCATTTAGGTGTTCAATAGTTTTATTGTATCTTTATTAAGATGAATATGACATCCGGATAATACATTATCTAATTTGTTTGCCCACTCAATAAAAATATATTTTGATGTTTCAAGAGCAGATAGTATTGCATTATAATTTATTTGAATATAACAATCAAAATGAAAAGCGTTTTCATATTCTAAGCAAAATGAAAAGGTAGGACTTATAATGGATATATCTGATAAAAAATATTTAACAAATGTTGTTTTGCCTGCTCCTAACTCACCATATAATAAAAATATTTTACTTTTTGATATTTTTTTTATNNAAGATCATAATTAATTATGCTTAATTTTTTTATAAACAATATTCTTAGAAATATTACAAAAATGAGAAATAATAAAAGATAAGTCTTTATTTGATATTTGAGTATGTTTTTTTATGGCTTCAATATGAGTATCTATATTTTGAGATTCTGAAACATATCCTGATATAATTAATGTGATTTCACCTAAAAACTCTCTATCTGGTATATTATTTAAATCAAAACATACAACTTCTTGATGTATTTTAGTAAGCTCTCTACATAATACAACCTCACGATTACCAAAAACAGATAAACATTCCTGTAAAAATGTCTTAATTTTATATCTACTAATAAAATAAATACAAGGTAGGGATATATATTTATATTCTTCTAAGGTATTTGTAAAACCTATAAAACAATATCTATAATTAAAATGATTAAAAATGCAAGCTGCAGTAATAGCAGATGGACCTGGTATAACTTCTATTATATTATTATCTAATAATCTAGCTTGACGAATTAATTCAAAACCAGGATCATTAATTGTAGGAGTACCTCTATCACATGTTAGAGCTATACTACCTTTTTTTAAATGATTAATATGTTTTTTGATTTCATGTTCATTAAAAATATGATATGATACACATCGAGTAGAAATATTATACTGAGATGCTATTTTAATAAATTCTCTTGTATCTTCACATAAAATATAATCTACTTGTTTTAAAACTTCTATAGCATGTATAGTAATATCTAAAATATTGCCTATAGGTAGACTAACTATATATAATTTACGCATAATTGATAATAACACGAATTTGATTTGGTAAAGTATCATGTTTATCTATAGTAAATGAACAAGGATTCATATTAGGTATATCAAATAAATAATCAGTACAAATACTCATAATTACTGCATTTAATCCTCTTGCACCTGTTTTATTTTTAAGTGTCATTATAGCAATATTTTGTTTTGCATCTTCAGTAATAATAAATTTATGATTATAGTTAGCAAAATATTTTTTTATTTGTACAATAAGACTATTTGAAGAATTAGAATTAAGTATATTAACTAAATTTTCCTTAGTCATAGGTTCTGTTTGTAGAATTGTAGCACATCTACCTGCAAACTCACTAGTTAGTCCAAATTCAACTAAATCATCAGAAATAATATCTAAAGATTCATTGTTTTCTTTATTATGAGATAGTTGTAGTGTATCTTTAAATGCAAATTTAACTCCTTTAACTCTTTTTTCTGCAATTTTATCAATACCGGGAAATACTCCTAAAAAGATAAATAGAACTCTTTCAGGATTAAAAGAGATCTGAGCACCAGATCTAAGTTTAAGAGAAATAGGTACTTTTCCTCCAGTTAATTTAAGTAGAGCTTGTTGCACAGCTTCTCCCCCCACATCTTTAGTATGCCCTTCTGTTTTTTTTATTTTATCAATTTCATCTATAATAATTATACCCTCTGCTGCACGCTTTGGATCACCAGCAGATTCAACTAATCTAAGTAAAATATTTTCTACATCCTCTCCAACATATCCGGCTTCAGTGAGCGTGGTGGCGTCAGCCATCGCAAACGGCACATCCAGCATCTTGTNNATGATGTATAAGATGTAATATCTATTATTACATAAGGTCTATTTAAATGTTTGGCAACTGAGCTAGCAATTAGAGTTTTTCCTGTTCCTGTATTACCTATTATTAAAATATTTGACTTGTTTATGGATGACTGATCATCATGAGTTAATTCTAACAATCCATTATGCATGTTAATTGCACCTAATATTTTTTTTACTAATCCATCCTGACCTTTTACTTCTTGTGTCACTAATTGATATATATCTTCTAATGTATTTTTAGGAAATTGTTTTATTTTTTCAGATACAGATCCTAAATTTGAATGTTTTCGCTTAATACTTAACCAACTATTATATGCTCTTTCTAAACAAGAAGAACAAATAATAAATGTAGTATGTCCGTTTTTTAAAATTAGCAAATATGGTTGTGATGTGCTACCGCATATTGTACAAAAGTTGCTAGACGACATTAGTTTTTAACCTCATAATCTATATTATAGGCAATTTATTAAATAATATTTTTTGTAAAAGGCTCATTATTTATAATAAAATAATTATTATTTTGATATGATCAAAAAATTAATATTATTATTTTTAATTACTATAAGTATAATTGTAACTTATACAATTAATCCTATTATAAAAATAAAAGATGATAGAAATCATTTAGTTTATCGAGCAGATTTTTTTTCAGGTATTGAGAAAAGTATAAGTTGGAAAAAGAAGATAATTTTTGGCAATATACTTGTGCCAAAATATATATATAACAATACTATACTTATTTCTCACGATGGTAAAAAAATAGAACATGCAAATTATTTACCAAATAATCTTATTGAATTAGTAATAGAAGATAACTTTTTTATTATTACTAATGTTTCAAAAGCTATAGATATTATTACTCAAAAATATAATATAAAATGTTATAAAGTATATATTAACTATGCAGAAACTCATTTATATTTTAAAATGAAAGATAAAAATATTGTAATTTGCTTTGATAATCTTAAACTTGATGCAAATATTTTTATAAATAGAGATAAACGATATGATTTAATATCTAAATATAATTTCATAGATTGTAGATTTAAAAAATATATGCTACTGAAATCGCATTTCTAACACTTTTATAATTTATATATAATAATATTTAAAATGTTCTATATTTTTGCTTCATTTGTTGAAGATACGCAAGAATCAATTAAGAAACAACTTGAGATTTTACCTAAAGAAATAGCATTATCTGGAATATCTATAAAAACAAATCAAAATATTACATTAGATCCATCTCAACCAACATATAAATATATTAAAAAATATTTACCATCATTCATAGAACAACCAACAGGATCTATCAAAATATTTATCAATGATAAACATACTAAAACATATACAACAATGAGTATTGAAGATTATATTGCTAAAATATTTACTGAATTTAAAGGATTGCAAAAAAATATTATATCAGTATTTAATGATAAAACAAATCCAAATACAATGTTTAATAACATAATAGCATATGGAAATATGTTCTTTTTTATATATCATTTTATAAATGAAAATATGCAAATACATTCAAGTATTAGACCAGAATTTGATAAAAATAAAAAGATATGGGATAAAATACATAATAAAGATCCAAATAAAACAGGTAATATATTTGGTATATTTCCAATTTCATATGGAGTCATGATAATGACCTCTAAAGATATAGCTACTAATTTATCTAATAGTAGAATTGAAAAACATTTAAAGGAATTAGGTTTAAAAGAAGGTATTTTTAATGAACCAATAAGTAAAGAAACATCTGAAAATATTAGACAAAAAATAAATCAATATATTAGTCAGCATACACCAGAGCCTATTTCTTCTCCTATTACTCCTATTTCAAATAATAGAGGGAAAATATTATTATTTGTTTTAGGATTATTATTAATAGGATTATTTTATTTAGGATATAAATTTATATTTTCTTTATTTATAAAATATAAGAAATTGCAATCTCAAGAAATAAAACCAAATAAAATTGTGCAAAATTTAGGTGATATTACATGTCTTGTTCCTAATACAGATGATAAAAATATAGAAATTGATTTAAGTGCAATATCTGATCTGGATAGCTGTTTTAAAAATAATAGCATAGATAATAATGCAAACGATTTAAGTGATGCAAGCAATATAAGTAATATTAAAGATCATGATATTTCAGATACTAATACAAATAATAATACAGATAATGATGATATAGTAAATAAAAAAGAATATATAAAAATAGATGAAATACTTTCAAACTAGCGATATTATTTACATATTTTTTATATAAACATAATAATATTATATTAGTGAAAGAAGTTTTATATAATGAAAATATTAAAGCAAAAGAAGTAAGAATAATTGATAATGGTCAAGATTTAGGCATAATGTCTCTTAATAAAGCAATTGCAATAGCACAAGAAAAAAATCTAGATGTAGTTGTTGTATCAGCAAAAACTGATATTTTTGTATGTAAATTATTGGACTATAAAAAATATATATATGAGATCAAAAAAAAAGAAAAACAACAAAAAAAAATGTGTAAAGTGATAGAAATAAAAACTATTCAATTAAGATATTGTATTAGTAATCATGATTTAAACACTAAACTTAACCATACAAAAGAATTTTTAAATGAAGGAAACAAAGTAATATTTGTTATGAAGTTTAGAAAAAAAGAAGTAGATCATATACCTAAAGGAAAAATATTATTAGAAAAAATTATACAAGATTTAAATGTAATAATAGATAAACCTCTTTTAGTTACTACAAAACAAATTTCTGTTACTGTGAGAAAATAATATGTTTATATATGCAGCTGCTCCAAATTGGCAAAATACAAATATAATACAAGAACCAGGATTATATTTGCAGTCGTATAGCACATATGCTACATGTAATTTTTCAGAAAAATGTGATAACTCTTTAACACAATTTTGCAATGNNCTAATCCTATAATTATTTATCCGCCAGAATCATTTCTGCAAAAATATAGAAAAAGTGAAAAAAATCCAAATAACAAAATAGAAGATAATCGTTTAATTCATGTATATTTATTTCGATATAATCATTTTGGAGACGAATTTTTAGTTCCGGATAAAGTAGTATTTGTAGTAATTGCTCATCAAAATGAAATATATATTTATAATTCTGAAAAAAAAATCTATGAAGTATTATCAGATGGATGCACTATTTCTACAAAATATGCTTATGGATTTTGTATATTTAAACATGATAAAAAGGTAGCTATTGTTAAAAAAGAGAATATGAGTTTTCAGTTTGCTAGTTTTGATAGAAACCAACTCATTATTAAAAAATATGAATTACATGACTATATAGATACTGTTTTGCCAACAGAAACAATAATAAAAATACTTTCAACCGACTCTTTAGAAAATAAAAATATGCAAAATGATTCAGATTATGTGTTTTTATTTTCAAAAAATGGATTAAATATATATTTAAATATAAATACTGATGATATAAAAAATTATTATAAAGAACAAGAGATAATACCTGATTCATATATTTTTCAAATAACAGAACATCAATATATACAAGTTATACAAGGTATAAATAATAATGAAAACTTAGTATATTTTCACACAATAGATAATAACAATCAAGTTACAAGTATATTAAGCGAGGATTTATATAAATTGCAATATATAGATTCTGGATTTCAATTTAGAAAATGGGGTTTAAATTTAATGTTATTACAACATGAGAATAGCGCTTTTGTAGTTTATCAATCAAATGGTAAATATAATATAAAATCTGTTACAGATTTTAATTCTGATCCAAATAGAATAAAAATTTATAGAAATAATATTGAGTATTTACCATCTCTAGTAAAAAAATCAGAAAGCCCTAAATATCATCAAGATAAACCAAATTATAAAACTTATTATTCATTAGTTATTTCATCAGATTCAGTTTTAGAATTAGATCAAAATAATATCGTAAATAGATATTATCCTTCATCAGATGAAAACAAAATACTAAGAAATAGAAGAGGTATATATCAAGAAGAAGAGAAATTAAAAGCTAATTTTTATCCACAAAATACACCAAATATTAAAAATAATGACGTATCTTCACTCATATATAATAAAAATAGAGCACAAGAATTATTACATCAACAACATGAAAATATTGCAAATGCAATGACTATAAAATTATTAAAAGCAAAATTTAATAGAGGTATCAAAAATACAAAAAACGCAAAGGATAAAAATATAATTAGAAATACTATTAGTAATAATCAAATATCTGATACTTATAATAAGAGCTCAGATAAAATAAATTTTAATAATCAAAGAATAAAAGAAAATAATGAAACGATATCTCAACTTAAAGCAGATGAACTTCAAAAAAAGAAACAACTTAAGATAAATAATAATTTTGTAAGCGTTTTTAGATCATGTATAAAAATACCATTAATATTTAGAAATATAAAGAAAAAAAATTAAGCAAATGTAGTAATTTCACTAAAATAATTTAAATTCATAGATAATAATGGACCATTACGATTTTTAGCTACAGATAATACAATATTATTATTTTCTTCTTTATGAAGAAACATAACAATATCAGCATCTTGTTCAATTGATCCAGATCCTCGTAAATCAGAAAGTTTTGGAGCATCTTTTCTGTTTTCTATATTTCTTGACATTTGAGATAAGGCAATAACAGGTATATCTAATTCTCTTGCTAATACTTTTAGAGCTCTAGATATACGACTAATTTCTTGCTCATGAGTATCATTAGAATATCTTAAAGATTCTATTAACTGTAAATAGTCAATAATAATACATCCATCCTGATATTGTTTATTTCTCTTCCATCTTCTGGCTACAGATTTAATTGTACTGACATTTATTGATGATGTATCTATAATATATAATGGTAAATTTGCATATTGATTCATTGTCGCCATACAATCTTTAATAATATGATCTGGTATATTACCATGTATTAATGAACTTAATGCTACTTTAGATAATGATGATATAACTCGTAAACACAATTGACTAGCAGGCATTTCAAGAGAGAAAAATAATACTGAATTATTATTTTTAGCTATATTTGTTGCTATATTTAAAGCCAAAGCTGTTTTTCCCATTGATGGCCTAGCTGCTAAAATAATTAGTTCTCCTTTACGTAGTCCTCCAATACAACTATCTAACACAGAAAATAAAGTTGGTATACCAGATATTTTTCTATTATTAAGTATATTAACCAATGATTTTTGAGCTTCAATATAAAAATCAATAGGATCATGAGTTTTTTCTTGATAACTTAATGAATAACATTTATTTTCTATTTTATCTAAATATTTATCAATATCTTCTGGATTATTAATTTGTTGAATTTCTTGACCTAAAGCTTTTAATTCTCTACTTACATATAATTTTCGTAATAAATTAACATAAGGTAATAAATTTGATGAAGGTGCTATCATTTCAACAATTTCAATAATATAACTTGAGTTAATACCTTTATCTGCTAGTAAATTCATAACAGTAAGAGCATTCACTATTTCACCTTGATTTAATTTTTTTTGTATTAATTTAAAAATTTCTTGATGTATTGGTTCATAAAAGTATTTGTAGTCCATAATTGATGCAATATCATCATATAAACTTTCTTTAGATAAAATAGATGATATGATTAATTGTTCAATACCAATATTATATAATTCAGACATATAATATTATATTTATTCTTTCGGGATTTTTTCAATTACAGACGACATTGATGATGCAGTTCTATGTTGTGAGTTTCTTGGAGTAGCCATACTTCTTTTTTTTATTTGTAATTTAGATTTATTTTTATTATCTTTATTATGTATTTTGGCTGATTTATTATTTATATGATTATTATTAATTTGATTAATATTATTTACTTGATTTATATTATGTATATCTGCAGTATCTTTTATACAACAGTCAAATAACCAGAAACAACAACATTGTATTAATTCCATATTTTCATATTATATAGAATCAAAGTAAAGATTATATTAACTTATCTATATATATATCCAATAATATAAAGAGAAGTACTCCATAATATACTACCAATAAAGTTGTATTTTAAGAGTATATTAAGAGGTAAAGATATTGATAAAATGGATAAAATAGGAGTTCTTATAAATGGTATAAATCTATAAAATAATAATAAATATTTACCATAAGATGACAAATATGAAATAAGTTTATTTTTATTAATAGTGATTTTTTTTAGAAAATATCTTACAAAAAGTACAATTAAAGCATCTGTACTCATTGAAATAATAATACTTACAATAATATGTAATATTAAATGATATATATTATTACATAATTGACCAGCTAAAAAAACTAAAACAATATTATCAAGCATACTTCCAACAACTGTATAAAATACTATTTTATTTTTAATTATATAAAGTAAAATAGATCCAATAACTGGTATTGCTGTTAAAAACTCTAGGCAAGCTGAAAAAAACATTTTTATATACTCATATAATTGCCTAAAAGACATATATAATCTTATCATGAAAAAATATAAATATTATAAAATAAGATATGAAAAATCAGATTAGAATATACTGCAAATACTGTAATGCAAGATTTTTTTCAAGCACTAATAATAAAACAATTAATTGCATCGTATGCAATAAAAATTTATTATCACTTAATAAACAAAATACGGATAACAAAATCATATTAGATCTAGAAATGGATAATGAAGATTAAATCACATATACTTTATTATAATAACTTGACCCGAAATTATCCCAAGTATTTTTATCATCAAATATTACAAAGTGTTTTATATAATCTAGTAGATTAAAAGTAATCATAAAATTATTAATAGGATACTGATATCCATTATGATATAATTTACCAACGCATGATGCTGTTACACTCGTTTCAATTGAATTTACATTAAGATTATATACATCAGTTACTATTATACCCGAAAAATTACTTATATCATATTTGTTATAAGATGAAAATTCTATATTAAGATAGTTTTCATTAAAATTAAAGTTATTACCAGTAGCTACAAAATTAGTATTATATTTTTTATTAATTGTATATGCGCTTTGACTACTAAGTATAAATCTTTTTAAATATCCCGATTCTATAATTAAGTTTTTCTGAAGTTTTTTACCTTCATAATCATATAATGCATTTGATATACCATTTACATTATTTTCCCAAATAGATAAAGAAGAAGGAAAGATACATGTATCTATACTATTATGAGTAAAACAAGTCTCATTTGTTTTTATTTGTTCTCCTGTTATAAGTATTAAAAACTCATCAAACAAACTCATAGTTATGCTTGAATTAAATATGCAATTATAATATTTATCTTTTTCAAAGTATTGAAAGTTTTGTCTAAATTCTATATCTTTATTTACAGATTTAATAAATAAATTCTGATCATATCGTGATGTAAGATAAGTATAAGCTCCTCCACCATTACACTCTTCATTATTTCTATTAAGTCCATAAATAGCTGCGATAGTATAAAAGTTTTGCTGCTTATAACTAAAATTATGATTATTTATAATATGGGTATTTTCTGTATTAGATGTTACAGCAGCTGTTTCGATAGGAAAATCTATTTTCTCTATCAGTTCTTGTAATAAACTATGAGATGCTTTTATTTCAGATATTTTATTTTCAAATAATACATCACAATTTTCACNNAGGATATGATATTATCTGATTTCTCTATAGAGAGTATATTTAGATTATCTATTTCATATAATATATTTTCTATAGATGTACCTGAAATTATTTTTCTTCTTCCTTGATGTATAATTTGCACATCATAATAGGTTGTATCAATATTCTTATTGTATATATCTGGGCCATACTGAGAATATTCATCCTTGTTTACTGTTTTTTTTACAAAAGTAATATTATCATATTTATTTCCATACTTTTCTATATATTGATTTAAATCTGTTGACATATTATAGGTTATAATAAAACTCTTATAAATATAAATTATGTTATTTTTATTATGTGAAGTACTGGTTTTGGTCCTTAAATAAAATAATATTTTCAATTGTATTATTTTTGCAATTTATCAGTATTGTGATTATACTTAAATTATCATATACAATTGGACAAAGATTTTCTACAGAAAATGATTTAATATATTTTGCTAAACATTTATTTATTTGTATTATAGGCTGGATTTTACTATATTATACCTCAAGACAAAATTCTAATCGCCTTATAGTTATGTTTGAATATATGTTTTATATAGTGTTATTTGTAACTTTTGGTACTGCAATATTTGGTACAAAAATTAACGGAGTTCGTAGATGGATTTCTTTAAAAGTATTTTCATTACAATCTTCAGAATTTTTAAAATTATTTCTGCCTTTTATTTTAAGTAAATATTTAAGTGAAAATAAACATAAATTAGTAGTTTTTCATGTTGGTATATCTTGTGCCGCTTGTTTACTACAACCTGATTTAGGTATGACAATATTAATAAGTATTACTGCCGCATCTCAAATCTTATTTCATAATCAAAAAATTAAACAATATATTTTATTTGCAATTAGTATACTGAGTGTAGGTATACTTACTTTAATTGTATCTGCTAAGTATGCACATAATAGATTTAGAATTTTTTTTGGAAAAGAAACAGGATTTCAAATTAATCAAAGTTTAAAAGCGCTATCATCTTCATATTTTATTGGAGAAAATATTAATGTATACATACCAGACTCTCATTGTGATTTTATATTTAGTGCAATTTGTAATGGATTGGGATCTATATTTGGATATATTATTATTTTATGTCCAATTATTTTATCGGTAATTATGATACAATTTTTATTTTTCATTACTTATAATACAGAAACAAATAAATACTATAACAAAATAAATTTTGAACCTTTATATGATTATCGAATTACTTTAATTGTAATTAGTTTATTATTTCAATTTAGTTTTCAGTCTTATTTTCATATTTTATCTAATTTGGCTTTAGTACCAACCAAGGGAGTTACTTTACCTTTAGTAAGTTATGGAGGTAGTTCTATACTTGCAAATATGATATTATTTGGATATTTACTTTCACTTACAAAAAGAGAACTGCATATAAAACAATTATGATTATATTATGATTATACAACAAGCTCAAAGTAAGATTTTAAAAATACTAGTAGTTGGTCTTGGTAATATTGGATATAAAAATACTCGTCATAATTTAGGGGCAGATTATTTATATTATGTACTTCAGAATTATACATATAAAAAAGTTGATACTAATTTATATATAGTGCAAGTTAATTATTTATATATACTTTTTTACTTAACGCCGGATATAATGAATATTTCTGGTAAAAATGTCTCAAGAATATACCGTAAATATGCATGTAATAAAATGATAGTTTTTGTTGATGATTTAGATACAAAATTAGGTAAATATAAATTAAGAGATAATAATAATGCTAATGGACATAATGGTATAAAAAGCATTAATGAATTTATGAAATTTAACTACTCAATTGTAAGATTAGGTATAGGTCGACCAGAAAATAATATATCTGATTATGTATTACAGAAATTTACAGAAGATGAACAAAAAATACTAGAAGATATGTTTAAAAACATAGATTTTTATCAGAATATTATCTTAAAATTAGTATAATATGATAGTCATATATGCTATAGAAAATAATATAAAAGAGAATAAATAATATAATTAGTATATATAAAGAAGATCAAAGAAATGAGGTAGAATTTATATCTTTATATATTAATTTTATTTAGTGATTACATATAAAAATATATAACAATTAAAAACAACAAGAGAAAAGTATATATATATTCAATTAGAAATATAAAGATTTATACCAATAAAATAAATATCATAAATAAAGAAATAAAAAATAATGTTGCAATTTTATATAAACATGAATTTACAACAATTATTTCAGATAAATATAATAATGTAAATATATTAGTCTCGAATATAAATAATAATATTGATTATCTATTAGAAAATATAAAATATGTTATTAAAAATAGTAATTAAAAAAAAATTAAAATTATTAAGAATAGCGTAAATAAAAAATATCTTAATAAATAAGTTAATTTTGTATATAGGTCAATCTATAAATTTAATAAATGAATTAAAGAGTGATATTAATATATATTTATTAGATAATCAGTTATATATCACTATCTTAGAAGTATTATTTAGATTATCATCATTATTAATATATTAGAAATGAAATAAGTATTTTTTAAAGAATTAAAAAAATCAGAAAAAAAGAAATACAAATAATTCAAATATAATATTGATAATAATAATTTTATTCTCTTTTTTTTATGGTTGTTATGGCCAAAATCACACATAATAATCGTAAAAGAAAAACAAGATGAAATAATTATTAATATACTCAAAGAAGAAAATAATAAATTACAATCAGAAAATCATAACTTAAAAGAAGAAAATAAAAAAATATCTGATATAAAAATGGCAGAAATATCTATATTATTAGAAAAAGCCAAGCAAGCAGAACAAGAAAAACAAAGAGAGATATAACTTACTAAATTTAAATATCAAAAACAAGAAGCAACTCGGAGAGAAACAGAAAAGCAAAAAAGAATTCAGAAAGAAAAAAAGAAAAAAGAACAAGAAGAGAAAAGAAAACAAGATGAAATAAATTATAAAAAAGCAGATAAAAAAAAGAAAAGATAATATTGATATACAAAGAACAAAAGATAATGAAGATGCTCAATAATATAATGAATTTCAGAAAAAAAAGAAAAAGATATTATTGATTTAAGAAAAAAGTTCTAATGTAGATGAAATATTTTTATGTTTTCAGTTAATAGATGAAATAGAATCTATAAGAAAAGATATAGATATCATGCTTAATATTTCTTATGAGATATTTAGTTCAAGATGTTATGCTGATATTAGATCTGTATTACCTCAAGAAATATTTGATAATTTTATAACATAAAAATAAATAAGATTATCTCAAAAAAGTCAATTAAGACCAATTGATTATGTATGTTGTATATCAGTATTAGAAAAATATATTAATGATAAAATAAAACTATTATCATTAGATTTGCAATAAAGTATTAATATTTTTATAAACAATCTTAAAAAAGAAAAAGCAAAATATTCAATAATATCAATATATCATCACAATTTAAATTCTTCTGTAAAAACTAGATATGATCATTTATTTCAAATATTTAGTACTGCTAAATAATATACAAAGATAATAGCATTTCTGATAAATTAATCGATGGTATCAAACATAATATAACAGTAGTATGGAAATAATGATAATTTGATATAATATTTGTATGTTAACCTATAATACTTCTAAATCATCAGATAAGTCTAATAATATTTTATTTATTGGTGGTATTATTGGTGGATTATTATTATTTTTGTTGATATATATTGTAGTAAAAGGTAATAATAGAAAAACACCTGAAGATGAATATAAACCTAAAGATAATGAAGAAAAAAAGCATAAATCAGATGATAATGAACAGAAGTTGAGAGAAGCAGAAAAACATAGAAAAGATTTGGAATCAAAATATATAGAAATAGAACAAAAATTGAACAAAGATAATGAAAAGAGGCGTAGAGAAGCAGAGGAACAAAGACGCAAAGATGATGAAGATAGAAGACGGAGAGAATATATAGAAAATAACAAAAGAATAGAAAAAGATTCTATAACAAAAGCAGCATTTAGAGAAGAGGTTAAAAAAATCTTCGATAAAATGGATTCAGATCATGAAATGTTGCAAGAATTATTGAAGTTAAAAAACAAATCAGATCTTTCAGAAGAAGATAAAAATAAAATAATAGATGATTTAGCATGGTATAAAGATACACAAAAAAGCAATAAGCACCATGACACACAAATCGCAAAAATAAAAGAACTATTCCAAAAAAATAACGAGCAATATGAAAAAAGAAAAGAAGAAAGAGATACTCTAAAAGCAAAATCTTCAAATATTAAACTGATACTTAATTTAGAAGAATTACAATATAAATTAAAAAACAATATATATAATGTTAATAAATGGATAACAGGAAAAATTTCATTTGAAGATTTTAATGCGAGTTATGTTTTCCAAAATCAAGGTATATTATTACAAGAAGAAATACTAAAAATATATAATAAAGAGAAAGATAAAATATCTAAATTGACACCTATAAAAAGTATATCTATTGAACCAGAAATAGAAAAACAGTATAAATTATTATCACCTGAAGATAAATTACTATTAGATAATTATAAGCAAGAAAAAGATCCGAATGATTATAATATTTTTAATTCTAATCTATTAATAGAAACAAATACTTTACTTTTTAATAAAATTATTAAAAATATAGAAACTATAATCTACTATATTTCAGATGCAAATATTAAAGAGGAATTAAAAAGTATTAAACAATCAGCAGAAGAAAATCTTAAAAGTATTTTATAGTTAAAATCATATAATATTAAGTATGTTTTTAGTCTACTCGTCTAATATAGTTAAAAAACCTAATGTTTTATTTATAAAATTTTCGTCCGTATCGATTATGTGTGCGCGGTCACCAATGAATATAATAATATGTGTAATAAATAAGGATAAAAGTAAAATTGGCCCATATCAACCAAATATAAATGAATTAGCAGACACACAACAAGATAATACTGTTTTTACAGATGAGATAAACAGACTTAAAAAAGATAAAAAAGAATTGCAAAAACAGATAAATAACCAAAAACTAGAATCTGAAAAAAATAACACAGAATTAATGAAAATGCTTGATAAAATGCAACAATTAGATAAGGACAAGCAACAAAAAATAACACAACAATTAGAAGATATTAAAAAACATGAACAAATTATTAAAGAATTCAATAAAATTAAAGATTTAGAAGCGCGTGACAAAAAACAAAAAATAACAGAATTAATAGAAACAAAAATAGAACAAGAAAAACAAATACAAAATTTATTGATACAAATAGGCACACTAAACCAAGATTTGCAGGAAAGACAAAACAAGGAAGAACAATATCTACAAAAAATAAGAGAATTAAACGAAAATACACAATATATTATAAAAGTTATAGAAAAAGAACCAGAGTATCAACAGATTATAAAAACTATTCAAAAATCTGAAAATCCTAAAAGTATCATAGAAGAAAAAGTACATGATATTGTCAGTCCTTTATTTAAAGGTCTTCCTGAATCTCAATCAAAAACAATAACTAATTTATTAACATTAGGTCTTTCAGGATTCAAAAATATATTTTCTATATTAGAAGACTTAGAAAAAATATTACCTAATTTAGATAATATAATAAATAAATTATTAGATAATATACCTGGACTATTAGCATCAAAAACACAGTTGCTAGAATTATTAAAATATGTTTTACCTAAGGAAATTTTACAATTATTAGAGGATATTATATTAAGTATGGATTTCTCTAACCTCTATAGCGCACTTTTATTGCCATATAAAATAAGTAAAGCACAGGCAAAAGTTCATCAATATTTCACAACGAAATTTCCAAATATTTATAGAGAGGTACGATAAGGATTAAAATCAAAAAAATTTCAATATTTATGCTTTAGAAACATTTTCGTAATATTTTTATATGTTTATGTTATAATATATCATGATCGGAGCAATAATATCATTATATATGAATTTATTTAACAACAATCTTTTCAATTTGAAAACAGTTATAAGTATAAGTGGAGCAGAGTCAGCTATTGATCCAGTAGAAGCTATAGAAGGTAGTGTAGCAGCTAGTGGTGGAATCAGTAAAGGACTAGCAATAGGAGCATCAATAGGATCCGCGGTAACAGCAGGAGGATTAACAGCAGGAGGAATGTATGCATTGAATAAAGATAATATTTCCTTAGGTGCAGCTGTGAAAGCAGGAGATAATACTAAAGTTACAGAATCTTTAGGTAAATATGGACCTAACGGAAAGAAAATTTCTGATAAGTTAAATCAAAAGCTACCAGTAGATCTTTCAGATCAATTAAAAGATGCAAAAGATGCAAAAAAGAAAGCAGAAGATGAATTAGAGGCACTAAAGAAAAAACCAGCAGTTCCTACTAAAGCACCAGGAAATACAGAAGAAATTGAACAACTTAACCAACAAATAGCAGATAAAAATGCTGAAATTATACAACTTAACGAGACTATTAAAAACTCTGCAGATGCAACAAAGATAAAAGCATTAGAAGACGAAAAGGACCAATTGGAACAAGATAACAAAGATTTACAAACTCAAGTAACTAGTTTAGAAACAGAACTAGCAAATGAGCGTAACAAACCAAAATCTGCTGTTACTAATATTTTAGCAAAACAAAAATATAACACATTAACAGAGGCGGAAACTGAACTAACAAAAAGATTTGTCCTTGAATCAACCCTAGCAGCAAAAAGTATATTTATAAAAAATATTGAAGCATCAAACGAGGTTATAGAATTTACAGACCAACCAGGTAAGAAATTTTCTCCATTAGAAATTGCGTATCATAATGATGATTTATCTTCTGCAATAATGTTAAGAAAGATACAAGGACAAGGTACAAATAGATTTATAAAGTCTTCACAACTAACACAAATCAAGGCATCAAAATTAACTGATGAACAAAAAAATCAATTACTAAATATAATAGATGATACAACATCAGATGCAACACTTACTTCAGCAATTGATCCAGCAAATAACGCAATAAGAAATCAATTAGCTTTTTTTAAATTAATAAAAGAAGATTTAGAGTTAAACAAACCAGCAATGGAATTACAAGTAAAACATGAAGATTATAAAGGCAAGGTAACTTTTGTATTTTCGGATGATATAAAAAAAGAGATGTTAGACAAGAAGGATGATTCTTCAGAATTAAGTAAATTTTTCACTGATAAAGTAGAACAAGGACAAATTAAAATGTTTGTTAAGGCTCCAGTAGCAAAAATAACAGATAATTCTGATCTATTAAAACATCTAAATGATAAAAAGTATTTCAATGTAAATCTTGCTGATCAAAATGCACTTAAACAATTATTCTCTTCTGTATGTAAAGTAAATAATGCTAAAGATATAATAAAATCATTAGATCCGAAAAAATTAGAGCAATGGTTAAAGCCAACATTTCTCTCTTTATCACCTCGCGAAACTAATAATTTTTCTGGTATAGCAATTGTAAAAATAGAAGATTTGTTACCTGATGTAAGCGCCAGAGTATCACATCCCAAAATACCAGTAGATGGAACAATAAAGCCAAAAGAAAATCTATTAACTCCTTTAACACCACAAAAGATTAAATTTAATTTAAATAGTGTTTCTGTTGTTGTCAATAATGTAGCTGCCTTAAACACAGCAATAACAACAGATACCAATTTTGCTATAACAGGATCAAAGATGTCAGCATCTTCTGAAAATCCTTTAGCAATTGCGGCCGCGCTAACTGGAAACGAAACTACTCGTATTACTGCTGCTGCTGCTACATATGCAACTTATGATAGCAAAGTAGACACAACAGGAACCAGAAAAGTTATACTTAACATGAAAGATCCTGCAATAGCTCCAATACCAGCAACAGATTTATTTGATAAAATACCTACTACAATCTCTGCAGAAACAAAAGCAAAAACAGATTTAGTGCAAGCATCAATAGACGTAAAAATCAAAGCAGGAACATTAATAACTGGAACATCAGAGGAAAAATTTCAACAAATGGTTAAGAGTTGGGTTATATTGAACAATGATATAACTGACGTACAATTAGACGCACTAGTTAGTTTATGGTTTGATAACACTAAGTCACTTCAAGAATTAACAAATAATTTGGAGAAAATGTGTAAAGCAATAATAGAACAACCATTTGATGTTGTGCCAAATATAATAGCAATAGGTACTGGAGTAATAAATACTAATACTGCAAACACAAATAAATTTAGCGGCACAGTTATTAAAGATGCATTTAAAAACAAATTATCTGGCAATGGAAATATATGTATTGCAACATTGAAAGAAGTAGAGCAAGAAGTATATGCATACATGAATGCTAAAATGAAAGATAAAAAATTAAAAAAAATAGAGGATGTCTTAAAAATACTAACAGATGCTTTTGAGAATTTGGAAACATCTATACAAAAAAAACTATTTAATCAATTTATGAAAAATGGTAGTAAAATTATTAACTACTTTGCACAATTTGGAATATTTGAACTACAAGATATAAGCGATACATTCAATATATTCGAACAATATACAACCAAAAAAATTGATGAATTATATCCTGAAAATTCCGCAAATCCAGATAAAACAATTGCAAAAGCAACTAATCCAGTGCAAACAGGTTATGATCTCAAATTAATAACAATAAAAATAAGTAAATCAAGTAATATACAAAAAACACCAAGAGAAGAGGCTTTAGACCTTCAAATACATTGCCAAAATTCTTTAATAACAAAAAATCTTGTATCTTTGTTGATTCAAGATTCTAACGATATTCTAAAGGATAAAACATCACTAGATGATACAAATAAAGCACTTGAAATCCTTGATACATTAGTAAAGTCTTANNACTACTTATAAAGAATCGGATCCAATTGGGATACTGGATGTTACAATCCTTACCAACGAAGTGTTAAGTCCTTTATTAGATATAAAAGATTTAAATTCTAATATATTAGTTCCGGCAATAAAAGAGATAACAGAATTTGTAATGACTAGTAATATTGGTATATATGCAATAGAAGATATTGTTAATATTATAAAGTTGCTTTACGATCAATATGCACCAAAAGGTACATTGCTATTGTCAAAAGAAGCAACTCGTAACTCAGAAATAGGAATGACTACTAGTGAAGAAGGAAGTAATTTAAAATTATATCAAGCATTTGATAAATTTTTAATTGCTCTTGCATCCAATACATTTGAAAATAAATTTGATGGTAGTGGTGCTGTAGCAGCTCGTTTATCAGGCACTGACGTAATAGGTAAATTCGCATCTGATGGATTTAACCCGAATAGATATCTAGCATTGTCAAAGGAATTAGGTTATAAATATTTTAATGAAAAAACAGAATTCAATAAAGATGATGGAAAGCTAAAGTTTACTGTATCTAAAACACAATTGTTGGATAATATAGATGATTTGGAGAACGCTCTATACACTAATGGAGATAAACTCGATGATCGAACTCCTGGTATAGGAATAGTAAAAAATGACGCCCCAATGGCAACACAAATAGCAGCGATTAAAAAAGCATTAGATGCAAAAGGAAGTGATGTTATAAATGATATAAATACGCAATCTACAGCAGGAGCAAAAATAACGACAGATCCATTTGAAACATTGAAAACAAACTCAAGCAACAAAGCAAATATTAATTTTATTGCAAGAGTTATGGAGTTCATGGATGGTGACAAAGGACCACAATCTATTTTAAAAACAAATAATCCAAATAGAATAAATTTAGATAATTTAGGATTTACAAAACTATCATAAATTGTTAAACATTTATTATTTAAAAACCTTTATTTTTTTATCCTGTATTTAAAATGAAAATATATAAAAACTATTAAAACTTTTTTTAAATC
>DCST01000037.1 GCA_002325765.1 bacterium UBA1459
ATGAATTATTAGATATTTGATTTAATTTGGTATTTAACTGATTAATATTAGAAGTATTTGTTTCGGTTTGTTGTTGAATTTGACCTACTTGACTTTGAGTAGATGATAACTTGCTATCTAACTCTTGACTTTTTTTGTTTAATGCTCCTTGATTATCTTCTAGATTTTTAAGTTTATTATTTAAATCATTATTATTGGAAGAATTACTATTAGATGATTGAGAAGATGATGAATTGCTTTTTGTTGGAGAAATTACGGTAGAGAAGCTTTGTGATGCTTGTAGTAGAAAAAACATAGAATAATTATTATATTGAATCATTATTTTTTTGTAAATTTTGAAAAATTTGTATTAATATAAAACATGAATAAAACTGATATCTTATCAGATGAAATAGTAGGATATTTTATAAATGGTAGAGTTTTTGATAAATTTCAAGCAAAAGAAGGATATCCAATTTATATAGATTCAAACGAAGGTTTAATGATTATGAGACATACTTTATGTCATATTTTAGCTCATGCTTTATTTAGAATATATAAAGATAAAGTAAGTTTTGCTATAGGGCCAGCAACAGAAAATGGAGGATATTATTTAGTATCTGGTATAATATTATCAACTTATGATTTTGCAAATATTACACAAGAAATGCATAAAATTATTGATGAAAATATTAACTTAAAATATACAGAATTATCAGAGAAGCACATAATAGATAGAATGAAACAAAAAATTATTAATGACATAAAGGATACTATAACAGTATATGAACAGGGAGACTTTTTTGATATTTGTAAAGGTCCTCATTTAACAAGTACAGGTATAACACCTAAAAGCTTTAAACTTGTTACTGTATCAGAAGAAATATGGAAAAATGAAAAATGTCAAAAAATTAGATTTATTGCATTCGACACAGAAGAAAAATTAGCTAAATATGAAGAGGAATATCGGCAAAAAGAACAAAATGATCATCGTAAATTAGGTAAGAAATTAAATCTATTTACATTTTCGGATATGGCACCAGGTTTTGCATTTTGGCAAAAAAAAGGATTAATAATATTTAATAAACTTATAGAACTTATACAAAAAAAGTATAAAAATATATATCAGGAGTGTAAAACACCAATAGTATTTAAAAACGATCTTTGGAAATGTACAGGACACTGGGATAAATATTATGAAAATATGTTTGTACTTGATGATATGGCAATAAAACCGATGAATTGTCCGGGACATGCACTGTTATTTAATATGAATAAACCAAGTTATAAGGAGTTACCATATCGTATAGCAGAATTTGGTAATGTATGTAGAAAAGAAGATCAAGGAGGAGTACAAGGATTAAAAAGAACATTAAGCTTTACCATTGATGATGGTCATATATTTTGTACTGAAAATCAAATACAATCAGAAATTGAAGGACTATTAATACTTGCTGAAGAAGTGTATCAAGAATTAAATATAACAAATACAAGAATTAAAATAGCAACTCGACCTGAACAAAGAATAGGTACAGAGGAACAATGGAATTTAGCTGAAAAAGCTTTAATAGATGCAATGAAAGGTAGACCATATATCATAGTAGAAGGAGATGGAGCTTTTTATGGACCAAAAATTGAAATACAAATACAAGATAATATGAGTAAATGGTGGACATGTGGAACAATACAAATAGACTACTTTTTAGCACAAAGATTAGATGTAAGTTATATGGATGATAAAGGTATAGAACAAACACCAGTTATTATACATAGAGCTATATTTGGATCTATTGAAAGATTTATAGGTATATATACTGAGATAACAAAAGGTAAATTTCCTTTTTTCTGTAATCCTATACAGTTTCTAATTCTACCTATTTCTGAAAAATCAATAAATTATGCAAATAAAATAGCAAATATACTTGATCAATATAGATGCGAAGTAAATACTAAAAATGATACAATAGGTAAAAAAATAAAAGATGCAAAAGAAAGTATTAAATCATCTGTTATAATAATAGTTGGACAAAAAGAAGAGGCGAATCAAACTTTAGAAATAGAATATAATAATGAAAAACAAGTTATTAAAATAGAAAATATAGAACAATATATACATGAACATATTTGAATCTTTATTTGGTGATTGTTATATCTGTGGAGCTGAAATACATAAATATGGCTTATGTGATTTATGTAAAAATCAGCTAATGTATAATGATTTAAAATGCGTACTATGTCATAATATATGTATACATAAGGATTATCAGTGTTTTGTACCATATTTTTATAATCAGATTATTGCGTCTATACTTATGCAAATAAAATATTATGATAATATACATATAGCAAAATGGATAGCTAATGAAATTGGTAAAAAAATAAAAGATAGTTCAAAAAATGACATGTATACAGTTACTTTTGTACCAACGTCACGAGGTAAACTCTTTAATAGAACATATAATCAAGCCCAACTAATAGCATATGAACTAGCAAAAATTAATAAATATAAATATGATCCATTTATTTTTCAGAAAACTAAAACAACATCTCAGCAATATGCGAATTTTGACCAAAGACATAAAAATGCTACTTTTATAGAATTATATAAACCTCAGTTTTATCCAAATTTAATTATTATTGATGATTTAATTGCATCAGGAGCAACTATTTTAAGATGTTATTCGTTAATTAAAAATTTTTATAATGCTCATGATTATCAAGCAGAAGTAAGTATAGCAGCTTTAGCTAAAAGCCTATAATAAATTAATATATAGATAAAAATCAATTTATATTATATATGAAATATACTTTGCCAAAAACATCAGTAAGTTATTTTCAATCTATAGAAATTAATTCATTTAAAATTTATTGTAAAATTAGAGCTATTAAAGAAACTATAACCTATAAAAGAGATTCATCAAATACAATAATTAATTTTATGAAAAATTTTGTAGATTCTTATGGAGGTATATATCAATCTACTATATTTAATAACAAAAAACAAAGTTATATAACAAAAATTGAATTAGTATGTGAACAAATGATAATAAATGAACAAATAATGAAGTATCATGCTCCTATTATTATTTTTGATTTTAGGCAGGATTTAGTTGATTTTCTTACAGAATATAATCCTTGGTTTTTTGTGCCATTTACAATATTAGAGGAGTTTAAGGAATTATTATTATTAGAATCTGAAGATAATGAAAAGTTTGCAGAAATATTAAAAAAAATAGATTATATAAAACAACAAGAATATACTAATGATTTAATTAAACAAAAGGTAGAGTTAGAAAGTTTATATAAACAAAAACAAAATATGATAGATGAATTTATAACAAATAAGCAAAAGTTTTCATTTAATACATATCAAGCTCATGCACAAAGAATGTATCAAAGTATTAGACCAGTTATTTGTCATCCAAATAAATATACAGAATTATTTTCTCAATGTAATTATACTTATACATTACCAGTTGCATCTCAAGTAACAAGTTTATTAAATGCAAAAATTTATGTGTATTCACATTCTTTTGAGAATGATAATTATACATATAATGAAGTACCTTTAAATCAAAAAGATATACAAACATTTTTTGATCATAAAAATATTTTTTCTGTTATATCAAATTTTTATCAGCAATTTAAAGAACATCTTAATGCTTTTATATTATCAAAAGGCAGATCAATAACAACGCCACTTATACTTTTTCACTTTTATAAGTTTATATTTGATAATGCGGCGCAAATACCAAATTTAATCTTAGCAATACTTAAAGAAATAATAAAAATAGATATTGAAATAAAATCAACTTTATACTCATTATTTGAAAAAGAATTTGAGCAATTTTTCGATTTATATATAGAGAAAATTATGTATAATAAACTAAGTAAATTAACTTTTGCAGATAATTATCAAAAGTATAGATATCGTTTTTTATTATCTATAAAAGAAAGATTATTAAATAATATTTTCGTAATACCATTACCAAATGATACAAATGTTATGATAAAAGTTTTGCATGTTGAAGAAGAAGAAGATCAAATTATTTTAACTTGTAAGTAAAAAAGCCAATAAATATACTTTTTTTTAACTTTAAATATATTTAATTATTCTATGAAGATCTCTCAAAAAAACTCAATACTACACATTGCTACTAATATACAAGCACAATCTCGTAAGTTACAAAAATCTATACATGATGCTTTAGTAAGTGCTAATATTCGCTTAAATACAGATGATTTATTAATTTTATGTAGTATTGATGATTTTATTAGTAAAAATAATATTCATCCTACAATTAATGCATTAATAGCAAATTATCACTATTCTTTATTTCATATACATTATTCTTTAAAAAATCTAGATAGTCAAAAATATGTATCGGTAAGTTTATCATCTGATCCATCAATAGAACTTACAAATAAAGCTAAAGAATTATTGATTAATATTTATTCAAATGAAATTTCAGTAAATTCACAAAATATTATTAATAACTTATATAATCATCTTCAAGTATTNNATATATTAAATGAAAAAGTATTTTATTATTGGATCCGGTATTTCTGGCAAAGGTTTTTCTCAATATTTAAATAGCAAAAATATATACAATGAGATTTATAATATTTATAATTTAGAAGATGTAAAAAAAATTAACTGGAATGGTGATGGTATATATCTTTCACCAGGAGTTAATAAGGTATATAAGGAATGGGCTCATTTACCATATATTAGTGATCTTGATATGTTATATGCGGATAATTTAGATGCAAATTTTATACTTATTACAGGTACTGCTGGTAAAACAACAACTGCATATTTAGTATCTCATATACTTAGTTATTATAATATTGATCATCACTTATGTGGTAATATGGGTATTGATCTATTTAAAAAAAGTAAAAATTATATTATAGAAGTTTCTTCATTTCAACTTTCTAGATGTTATAAAATTATACCTACTATTGGAGTAATTACAAACTTATATATTGATCATTTAGATATACATAGAACAAAAGAAGAATATTGTGCAATAAAATATAAAGCTATAAATGAAGAATCAAAATATTCTCATTTAGGTTCAGGATGTTCTTATATATCGCATAATAAATTACCATTCTTAGAAAATGAATATAATAATCTTCAAAATAAAATATTAATATTAGAAGAACATAATAAATATAACTTTATTTTAGCTGCATCAATTCTAAATGCTCAATATAATATTTCAATAGAGCAATCATATAATGCCTTGTTTACATTTAAGTTTCCTTTATATCGAAATATGCTTGTTTTTCAAGATATGAATCGTAAAATTATAAACGATTCTAAATGTACAAATATTATTGCTTTGCAAGCACTAGTTAATACTCATGAAAATATCTATTTAATATGCGGGGGTATATTAAAAATTAACTTACAGAATATTAATTTATTAAATACAAATAAAATAAAAGTAGTATTTCTTTTTGGACCAGATAAACAAAAATTTTATGATTTTTTTACTTTATATAATTTAAAGATATATGTTTTTGATAGTTTAGATTTACTTGTACAGTCTGTGATTCTTAATACTGGCACTATTTTATTTGCTCCAGTTGGAGCATCTTACGATCTATATAAAAACTATAAAGAAAGAGGAGAACATTTTACTCAACTCATTTATAAATATATTAATAAATAATTCTGATATAAGATATATTATAATACGAATATGGCAACTAAAAAGAAAAAAGATAAAACTGTAGTAGCTTTTCAGAGTGAAGCAGGAAAAAGACTTTATTATTATCGTATAAAAAAAACACTTACAGAGCTTACTTCTTTACGTAAATACTGCAAGTTTACAAGAAAGCATGTAGTATGCACTAAAACAAAAGCTTAATTTAAATTATTATATAAATAACCTGCAGCAAATCCAAATATTATTGCTGGGGGCACAAGAATATTTAGAAAACATGCAAGAAAAATTATAATACACATCATAATCAGTAGAATATTTTTTAGAGATAATATTTCTTTTTTTATAATAATATTATTAGATTTATTATTATCTTTTATATTTTCTTGGCAATAAATAAACATAATTTATATTAAACAATAAAAATTATAATACAATAAATTAATATGATAATAAAAAGACAAATTCTGTATTTAATAATACGAAGTTTGATGAGGTAAGAAAGGATTGTAACTTTGACTGCATATCTTCACTTAAATCTAAATTAATAGATTGTGAATCATTATTTTGCATTATCGATATTTCATTCATCTTAATATTTTACCATATTTTAACTTTTTTAACTTTTTATTGATTTTTGTATTTTATTATATATAAAATAGCAGTACAATTTAATATATGAAAAAAAATATGAAAATAGCTATTATTGGCCCTCCAAATGTAGGAAAATCTTCATTTGTTAATGCTTTATTAAATTATAAATATTGTATTGTATCTAAATCTCCTCATTCAACACAAAGATCTGTAATTGCTATATATGAATATCAAGATACACAAATGTTCTTTTTTGATACACCTGGTATTACAGATAAAAAACAACTAATATATCTTAATAGATATGCAGAAGAATATTTAAATACAGTTGATTTATGTTTATTTTTCTTTGATGCTACAAAATCTGTAAATATGCAACTTATGACACTTGCATCATATTGTAATAAACCTTTTTTTGGTATTTTTAATAAGATGGATAAAGTAAATAAAGGTAGATTACTACCAAAAACAGCAATATTATCTGATATCTTTAAAGATATTTTTTATATATCATCTACATCTAAAGAAAATATACCAATATTATTAGAAAATATGATTAAATATGCAGTAGAAGGTGAGTGGTTACCATCGAATATTATTAATACAGCATCTGCTATTTATGATCAGATAAATGATAGAGCTAAAGAAATATGTTTTCGTTTATTTGATAATGAGGTTCCTTATAATATGAGTTTAAATACAATAATTGAACATTCAACAATTAAACAAGAACTACATACTTATAAAAAATATCGACCAATTATTCTAGGAAAATTTTCTATATTGAAAAACTTAATAAAAAAAAGTATACGAAATTCTCTATCTATTAATATGAGTTATGAATTAAATATAAGATTTAGTTAATCATTTCAATTATATTATTTGTAGCTATATTATATAAATCTATATGTTGATAGTCATAAATATAAATTAAATCACCTATTTTAGCATCTATATCTGTAATATCAAACATACTAAATTCCATACATACTATACCTACTCTATTACAAATATGATTATTAATAGATACTGTATTCATGTTAAAACCATGAGCATATCCACAATTAACAATTGCAATTTTCATGTCTTTAGATGCAATATAACTTAAATCATAACTTATATAATCGTTTTGTCTTACAAACTTAATATCTATAATATTTGCTGTTATTGTAATTGCATTAACTTGAAAATTATATATACCCATACCAACTCTATTATAATAGTTATTTTTAAAATATTCTTCTGGTAAATATTTTAATACTGATGTTTTGGCTAGAGATTTAATACAGTTAAAATTACTAAAAATATCTTTAATTTTTAGATATTCTTGTGTTAATACTTGTATACCTTTTTGATAATCTATTTTAAGTAAATTAGATATACTAAAATGAGCTAATACACCATTTGCATCATTATCATTATATATCTGATCTTTAATACCTGTTCTATTCATACCTATATCAAAATGTATCCAGTACTCTATTTTATTTTTTTTTACTTCTTGATATTGATTTAGATTAATTACAGCTGGCATAATATTATTTTCATATTCTATATATTCATAACCAACTAGAGTAATAATTTTAGTCTTTGAATCTAATTTACGAACTTTTAAAGCTTCTGAATAATCTCTTACAAAAATTGTGTCACAGTCTATAAGAGGTAAGATATTAGAAATACCTATACCATAAGCATTTGATTTTAATGCTAAGTGAAATAATCCATACTTTTTTAATGCAATTAAATTGTAAAGAATTGCGCTTTTTGATACAGTTACACGCATGATTTATTATATGATAAAATATGATAGTTAATATATGTAATTCATATAAAACAGATGATGAAGTATATAAAATGTTATTAGAACATAAAAAAAACTATAAACCTAAAATAGTTGATTATAAATATAAACTTTATTTTATTGAAAGAGATCTAAAAGAAGGTGAAATTATTATACAATCTTTCGATACATATACTTTAGTATGTAATTATAATTTATATGCATTAGTGAAAAATGAGATATTAAAATGTCTAATCGCATACTAATTTTAGGTGCTACTGGCACAGGAAAAACTGCAACATCTCTTGATACAGATAGTGCAGCTATTATTAATCTAGATAGCAGACAAATCTGGAAAAAATGTTTAATATTAACTGGATCACCATCTACAGAGGAAAAAGAAATTAAACCACACTATTTATTTAATTATTTGGAAGAACATGAATCATGGTCTGTTGGTAAATGGATAAATGAATATAATAAACTTCCGCAAAATACTTCTTATAGTATTGTTGGAGGTAGTATTTTTTATGCAAGATGTTTATTAAATGGATTACCTATGTGCCATATTTCATCAGAAACAATAGATTGGTACAATAAATTAGATAATCCTTATGAGTACTATTTAGAGCATCTAAAACATAAAATAGAAATATTTCCAATGGATAAAAAAAGATTACAAAATCATATATGTTTCTGGCAAGAATATAAATGCATGTATCAAGATTATAGTAATAAATTTCAAATTAAAGCATATGTAATTGGTAAATTTTATAAAGATATCTTTGATCACGAGAAAAAAATGAGAATGCGACTTGATGCTTATTGGAATGATATTATAAATGAGTGCATAAGTGTTGGATATATTAAGGAATTTAAATCAATAATAGGATATGATAGTGTTTGGCAATATATTAATAGTGAAATGTCATTAGAAAAAGCTAAAGAGCAAGTTATGATAACAACTCGACAATATGCTAAATCTCAGCAGAAGTTTCTCTATAAAATAAATTGTGATGAAAAAATATATGTATAATTTATAAAATTATATAACTTTTATGATATAATAAATATATGGCGGGAATAGCTCAGCTGGTTAGAGCATTGGTTTGTGGCGCCAAAGGCCGCGGGTTCGAATCCCGTTTCTCGCCCATTATAAAATTTGATATATTGTTTTAATATGAAATAAGTTTAAAAAATAATACAATTGATATAGTATGAAAAATATATATAAAAATATATATGCTCTAGCATTTGTTGGTTTAGCAATGCAGTTTGGGGCAAGTTTTATTCATTTTACAGGTAATGTTTTTTTAGTTGGTTCATTATTAACAGAAGACGGTCATTTACTAATTAGAAATTTATCTGAATCTGCTCCTCATATGATTAAAATATTTGGTGGATATTTAAGTGATACATTTCAGAATAGAAAGTTATTTCTAATAATTGGATATGGATCAATGATAGTATTAAAATGCTTGTTTTTTCTAACAACATTTAGAGATACCTTTTCTTTATCATTTTTATTTTATGTATATGTATTCACTCAGTGTGCAGATCGTGCTTTTAATGCTTTTAGAGATAGTGCTCGTGATGCATTAATGGTAGATACAGCTCAACAATCTAAAAATTATGGATTTGGTATTCGAAAAGCTATTGCCTCATTTGGATCTATTGCAGCAGGTATATTTTGTTTTTTTGTAATTAAATATAATTATCTAGGTATGAAATCTATTTATGCTATGTCAATTGTACCTGTAATATTAGCAAATATTATATTATTGAAATATGTAAAAAATGTACCATTTACAAAAAAAGCAAATACTGAGATAAAAATACCGATTTATGAGATTTTAGCACTATTAATAGTAACTCCTATCTATATATTTAATACATATATTGGTGCAATTATTCATAGTATTACATTCTTATTCATAATTTTTAGAAATAAATGGTGTATTTTTAAAAACTTATTTTTACTAAGTATATTCACATTGTTTTTCTATTTTATTATTGGTAAAATAATTATAAGTTTGCTAGTAAGTATTTTATTCTCTTATTTTACATATTTAGCAATACAAAGCAATATCACACAAGAAATAATAAAAAATAGACATAAATTAACTGAATTATTTATTGTTATTGGTATTAATGGACTAGTATCTCTAAGTAGAATGAATGATACAATTTTATTAACACATGGAGAACATCTAGGATACTCAAGTATATCAACAATATTATTTTTTACATTATTATATGTATCTATTTTATTATTCTCAGTATTTTATAACTTTTTTGCAAAAAAAGGTAAATTAATATTATCTATATCTACAGTATTATCATTATTTTTTACTCATTGTATTATTATTTTTAGTAAAAGTAAATTATTATTTTTAGTTTCAATTTTATCTTTAGGTAGTTTTTATTCAAGCTCTGAAGTCTTATTAAGTAATATGTTAGCAGAAGCTATACCATCTGAATCTCTAAGAGGCACATCTTTTGGTTTCTTTCATGCTATAAGCGGTGTAGCAATCTTTATTAATGCTCTATTAGTATATAAAATTAAATCATTATATTCATTACAATATGCATCTATGTTTTGTATATTCTGTATTTTATTAAGTATTATTTTATTTGTTGTATACTTTAAGAGGAAGAAATGATTGATACAGCTCATATAAAAGTTAAAGCAGGTAATGGAGGTAGAGGAGGTGTGGCATTTAATCCAGCTCCTCCTCATCGTAGAGAAGGTGGTAATGGAGGTAAAGGTGGAGATATATATATTTGTGGTAATGCTCATATGAATACATTAACTAAATATCATATGAAAACACATTATGAAGCAGATGCAGGTGTAAATGGTAATACAAGTAAGAAAAATGGCAGAACTGGTAAAGATCTTATTTTATATTTTCCTTATGGCACTCAAGTAAGTTTTAATTATAATAATCAAAACTGTATATATGATATATTAGATGATCAAAAAATACTAATTTTAAATGGAGGTAAAGGTGGGATAGGTAATGCATATGCAGGTAATAAAATGGATCATTATAGAACTATTTCACCAGAAATTAAAAACTATACTGATATATATTTAAATTTAAAGGTCATAGGTGATATAGGTTTAATAGGTATGCCAAATGCAGGCAAATCATCTATTATTAATAAAATTACTAATTCTAAATCTAAGATAGGAGATTATGCTTTTACGACTTTATTTCCTCATTTAGGAGCATATAATAACTTAATTATTGTAGATTTACCTGGTATTATTGAAGGAGCATCTGAAGGTAAGGGTTTAGGTAATAAGTTTCTATCTCATATAGAAAGATGTAAAACAGTTGCAATGGTTTTAGATATTACTGATAATCCTATAGAGAAATTTAAAATATTATGTAATGAAATTAAGCATATTAATATAAAAAAAGTAGTTTTATTAAATAAAATAGATAAAATGAAAAATAAAAACATGAAATTANNTAAAAAACTAAAAATTAAATTTTTATTTGTATCTGCCTTATATACAAATACAAGCAAAATACAAAAGTTTTTATCTACTCTAGAAATTAATAATTAACTTTTCATATTTATAATAATGAATGTTTCGATTATATGTTAGTTGTTATAGTAATGATTATCAGCAATACTATAATCATCGTAATCATATAACTCATTTTTCAGTTTTATCTTTTATGATTATGGTCTTAATACTATTAAATATGCCATTATCATGGAAAATTATTTTACCTATTTTAATACTAATTATAAATTTATCTTTAATAATATTTATGTATTTACAAAAAATAGAATCATCTTATCCAGAATATCAAAATAAATATATTATACCAAATAAAGTAGATACAATACAGCATAAACATCTAAGATCAATAAATGAGAATATACAAAAATCTTTTGAAATATTAGATAAATTATCTATACAGGATATAGAATATATAAAAGACATGCATAATAAACTATCTAAAGTATTTAATAATATACCTTATAATAAATCAGATATAGACAAAATGTATCAAATATATACAATATTAAATTGTAAACATAAAAATATAGCAACTGAAAATATGCTACATTTTTCGCAATATAAACAAGATTTAAGCTTTTTATTGCAAAAAATTAAAATAATAAAAGAAAATTCATATACATTATCAGAATTTAATATACTCTTAGATATATTAAGTAAATCAGATATGACATTTATGAATATTATTAAAGATCAATTATACTATGATATACAGGTATTACGCTCATTTAGTAATGATCAATTATATAATATTAATCAGTTTTATATACAATGTTCTAATAAATTAACAGAATTTATAGATATTATGTTTACAGAATATAATAAAGAGGAAGATATACAAATAATTAAAAATAATTTAATTGTTGCTAATTATAAAAATTATCATCCTTTTATAGTATTGCTATTTTCAAAAATTATTTATGATTTATATGAATATTCTTATGTAACACTACCTTGTGATGCTGAATATATAGATTTAGAAATATCTCAGATTTCTACAAGTATTTTTGATAAAATTATATATTTCTTTGCTGATGGTATAGATGCTTATAGTTGCATTAATTGGAATAATACTTGTGATAAACTTTTATTTCAAGATAATTGCAATATCTATATCGAATATAATAACAAAGTCAATTTTCAAAATAAGAGTATTACTTGCAATGGCATAGGTAGTATTTTTGCATTATTAATAGCTTGTAAAAATATTATCTTAATACCTGTAAAATATCAAAATAGTATTGCTTTATGCGTNNATATTTTAAACATAATAATAATATTGTTTTAGCTAAAAGTAAAAATACAAATTCAAACTATATTTTAATATAAATTAATTCTTTTTCAATGTTTATATAGAATTCTTAAATTATGATTTATATATATGCTAGCTATACTCAGACAACCAATAATATCAAACAGTCTAAGACAATATTTATAGCTATATCAGCTACAATTATAGCATTATGTATTATGTCTATGATAATAATGATATTATGGTATAATGCATTAGCAATACCAAATGATATTGATAAAAAAATTATGATATTTACAAATATATTATTAGGTTTAATATTAATAACAACAGCTATATTTCTATTTTTCTCTCTTACTAATAATAAAAACATTCAATCATCTTTAAATGATATGAATAGTACCGAAACTCAAAAACAAAA
>DCST01000044.1:0-872 GCA_002325765.1 bacterium UBA1459
GCAAAGGAATCAAGAGAATCAGCTGGAATATTTGCTGTTGACTCTTCTTCAATGAGATTCTCTTCATCTTCTGTGCGTTTTTTTAAGGATTTTTTTGGGTTGAAAAGAAAGGATTTGATCTCAATAGTTAATGATTTCTTGCCAAGTGAATTGTCTAAACGATTTATAAAGATATTATTTAATTGTCCATCAACCGGACTTTCAATTTCGTCTTCTTCCATGAGAATTTCTTTTTTTTGAAAGAAAGAAGGGAATCGTTTTAAAAAGCTTGTGTTCTTTCCCAAAGAGAGGGACCTATCTTTACTTTGTTCAATCGATGCTTTCTCAACTAAATTTGATAGGAATAGCAATAAGCTGTTATTGATTAAAAATGTCAGATTTTCTTTGAGTTTCTGATGCCTGCTCTGCAAAAAACTGACATTATTAACTCCAAAATCCTTTACAGAGTCGTTTATTAACCTATAATCCTTTATACTCATTGAGCTTTGAGACCCTTCCATTTTTTTTGGTTTCTTTCTGATAGCGCGTTCTTTCTTTATAATCCTTTGTTCGCTTTGTAAAGGAAATGCAATCTTCCCGAAAGTGTTCACGAAATCATCATAAATCGCTTTAGCCCTAGCAAATTCTATATAAATGGCCCATTCTTCTAAAACATCGAATTCTTCATGGGAAAAATACAATTGGACAAGGCCTGTGTCTTTATTATCCTTTTGAAAAGACCCACTCTTCAATAGGAACACATTTCTATTTTTTTGAGACATAAAGGCTAGGCTGAAAATCTGTTTGAGACTGATCAATCCTAAGAATTTATCCGATTTCTGCATAAAATCATCCTCATTTGAAAAGATCTTGAGTTCTTTGAAACTCAACAC
>DCST01000044.1:885-25631 GCA_002325765.1 bacterium UBA1459
TTAAAGGGCTCAAAAATTTTGCTGCCAAAGAAGAGATTTTCTTTACAATTACAGACCTTTTAGCTAGATTTGAAAAACCTGTCATGAGATTTGAGCTCTTTTCACCATTTTTCTGGATTTCAACAGAATAGCTTTCTGCCAATCTCCAATGAAATATTATTTTTTCGCTTTGTATTTTCTCATAGGCTTTGCTTTTGGAGTTAAGGAAGAGATTTGTATTGAAATTCTGCATGGATTCTGCAAAAAGTTTATGAAATTCCCTTCTTTGGTTATAAGTCATGCGTTGATAAAGGACTTCTCTCATAAAAAGATCATTGAATTGATATGTTATATTGCTTTCTGTTTCATCAATGATACCAATTATTTCATTCTTTTCTAAATCCTTCAGAAGATTTTCAACTTCATCATTTAGAATTCCTTGATCTTTAAAGGGGTTAAGCTGTTTTAAAACAGTGAGATTGAAAGAATCACCAATAACAGAGGCCAATTTCATAAGGAGAATTTGTTTACAATTTAGCTTGTCTAAGATTGAACTGTTAATTTTTACAGAGGCTAAAGGTATTGGAAGTGTTATGAATTCATTAATATACAAAAGATTGCTTAATTCTTCAGAAATTATGATCTTTTCCATATTCTTTTGCAGAAATTGAGTCGAAAGAAGATTCTGGATCAAATGAATCAATTTTAAAGGGTTCCCTTTGGTTTTTTGGTGAAAGAAATATAGAAGATTATCAGGAATATCATTGACTCTTAAGATTTTTTTAGCAAGGCTTAACGAATCCATAATTTTAATCTCTTTCAATTGTATTTGAGCCGAATTTTTTAAAAATTGCTCTTGTTTTATGATTTTTTGAATCTTTTTTTGAAATTTGTGGAAAATAATCTGGTTTATGCCTGATTCAAAGTCGCTGTCTCTTATTATACAAAAAATAAACAGTTTCTTTTCAAATTTTTCTAAAAGTTCTAATAAAAATGACCATGATTCTTCATCGAAATTCTGCATATCATCGAAGCAAAGAATCAAAGGTGGATAATTTTTTTCTATTAATTTTTCGATTATAATAAGCATAAATTCTTTTAAAATAGAAGCTTCTTCCTTGCTTATCATTTCTTTTTCTATAATAATTTTATATTCATCTTCTTTAATTTGTTCATTAAAGAACAATTTATAATATAATATAGTAAATATGTCTCTAAGTATAATAAATATAAATATAAATACTATTATAAATATAAAAGGTATAGAACTAATTATAAAAGGACTATGATTTAATAGTATTAATCTATTAATTAATCTAAGTAAAATATATGCAATTATACTAAAAACAATTTCTAATATTATTGTATAAGAAATGATTTGTATTGTATTTATATCATTACATTTATCTGGTAGATTATCATATACTAATTTATATATTATATTATTAGTTATACTTATTATTAATAAGTTACATATAAATAATAATATATTAAACATAAATGCCTTTCTATTAATTTCATTTATATAGTCATTTTTTTTAGTCTGATCTTCTCTAGCTGCTTTAACTTTAGATAGATCATCTACTTTACTAGTAATATTTATATTCATCCTTTTAATCTCTTCAGAAATGCTTGCATTTCACTTGGATTTTTTGAAAGTTTTTCTAAAGTAGTGCCATTTTCAGATAAATATTGCATCATTTTTATTAACTGATATATTTGAGATGAAGGTACTTTAGTTCCTTTACTAATTCTATTAATTCTTGACTCATCTAGTATTTTATAATCATTTTTTTCTTCTTGAGTCATTGCTCTACAACAAGCTAATTGCTTTTTTAAGTTATTTATTACATCTGTAGCATTTAGATTAAATTGATTTGCAATCATTTTAAATTGATCCATTTGATTAATTACTTGATTAAAAATTTTCTCAAGATCATAAAAAGATAAAGTGCCTGATTTTGCTTTTTGTAAAATTTCTTCATCTGCCATTTGCTCTGATTGAGAAAAAGATTTAATAGTGTTTTGTAAATTTTTAAATGAAATTACTCTACCTGAACATATAGATCTATCAAATGAACAACTCAGAACATTTGTGCTTGTATACCTATCTAATAAACTGATAAACAGACCAATTTTATTAAAAGGTATATTATATAAATATATATTTGGGCAATTAATAACATCATCAACAGATGTAATAATTTGTATAGTATCTATATTAGATGGCTGAAATGTTTTGCTCCAATATACACCATCATTTTCTAAAATTTCACTGCAAAAATGTACATTTTTATTTGTTTTTTTTACATATATATCTGTATTTCTAACTTCTGAATCCATTATATATATATCTTTTAATCTNNGCTATTTGAAATGCTGATTCAACTTCTCCTCCATAACAAAAGACTTTTCTTGATTTTAAGTTGTTATTAAGTCTTTTAATGATAGATTCTTCTGGATTATCTTGATATTGATTATCTAAATTACCAAGCACTTTACTTACTGTTAGATCTTTTAAATCTGCTTTTTTACCAACAAATATACTTTTTAAAAAATTACCAATATCTTTTAAGTTACTCATATCTTATATTATATAATTTTACTTATAAAATATGATAAAATAAATTATATAGGAGTATAGCTCAGCTGGTAGAGCAACAGTCTCCAAAACTGTAGGTCGTGAGTTCGAATCTCGCTATTCCTGTTTATAACCACTCATCCATAATATCTCTTAAGTTTACTAACTTAATTTGTTTAATTGTAAAGAAAAGAATAAACATAGTAACTAATTCTTGGTTCTCTTGATTTATATTCACATCATCAGATGTTAACCATGGAATTAATCTTAATGTATTACAATAAACTGACCTATCCTGTATAGCAGGACCAAGTATGTTTATAAGATGTGCAATATTAGATGGCGGATCTATATTAATTGTGAATTTGCTCTTTTTGTCCAGAAAATCTAATAATACTGCCAAAGAAGAATCATTTAATATTATCTTTAATTCTAGTTTTATAATTTCTATACATATATTAAATAATTTAGATATATTATTAGGAATATTAGTAAGTAAATCTACTATCTCTAATCTAAGATAATTATCAGGAATATATTTTTGTGCATATTGATTATCAGAGTTATTAATAATATCTCTTGTTACTTCATCTATTTCTCCTTGTTGATATGCATTAAATAAACATTTAGATATTTTTTTTATATTATCTTCTAATGGTAAAATAATTGCATCTAAGGTGTTATTTTTTAATTCTTTTATTATATCTTCTTTAAAATGATAAAAGAAGAAACTAACTAAAAAAGGTAGATATATATTACTCATATTATTATTCTGATTATTATTATCTTTAATAGCATAAAATATATTTTGTGATTGATTCTCGTCTGGTTTATCAGGATCATCATACTCTCGGTTAATAGATTTAAGTATATTAATATTTTTGTTAGATAATAATATTTTAGGCATTACAGATAGTTTTGAGATTTCTGTTTTTATTGAATCCTTATAATCATCTTTTGTGATTGCTTCATATTGATCCTCTTGTACTGAATCATAGTAAGTAGGTGCATGAAATACTTTTACATTTACTGGAGATATATCATATACTTTAGTTTTATAATTTAAAGTAACATTTTCTGGTTGTTGAAACTGTATAGGTTTAACTCTTTTTTTTTCTAATTTTTTTTTATTTTGTAAATATTTTAAGTATACTTTTTGATTTTCATTTTGCTGTTCTATAGAATAGCTTGTTTTATTTATTGAATCTCCCTCTCTATGTTTTTTTAAATCCTCTGGTGTAAATATACCTGATTGAACTAGTTTTGTATCGTGTTCATTTATGTTTGAATAAGGTAATTCTTTTTTATGAACAGCTATAAAGGGAGATACCATTATACCTGAGCATGTTTTTATTAAACTCATATTATTAAATCTTGATTTTTTATAAATGTTTTTTGATATCTTAATATTAATTTTATTTTTTATTTTACAAAATATAAATATCATATATAATTATCTCATTATTTATTAACTTATTACTACATTGTCTATATATTTTAAGCAAGAAATACAAGTGTTACCTACAATCTTTTCTCTCCATAAAAACAAAGTTTCTGGATACTTTATTTTTATTTTTTTAGCATGTTCTACTATAATTAAACTATTTGTATCAATCCAGTTATATTTTTGTAGTCTTTTAATAACTCCACATATAATATTATGAGAATCATAAGGAGGATCTAAATATACAACTTGCATTGGAGATCCCTAAGGAGGCTTTAATGCATTTACATTTAAAATTCTATACTTTGTGAGTTTTGGCATATTTTTTAAATTATGTTCTAAGTTCTGTATTACTTTTTTATCTATATCCCAAAAAACTACAAAATTATTTCTAGATAATGCCTCTAATCCCATTGCTCCCGCTCCAGTAAACACATCTAAAAAACTAAACTCTTCTTCATAGTAATAATGAGATAATATATCAAAAATAATTGTTCTAACTCTTACTAAAGTAGGTCTTACTGTTTCTGATAATTGTTTTCTCATTTTTATTTCTTTATTTTTATATATACCGCTAATAATTCTCATATTATATCCTTTAAAAACTGAACTACAAATTTAAAACTAAAAATAGAATGCAAACAAAAACTTACACATGATAAAGCTATTATTCTTCTCCATGCAGAAGCGCAATAAAAATAAAAATATGTTAATCCAAATATTAATCCAATAATATATCCATAAATATTAAATTTAAGTAAGGTAAGTATACCGAATAATATCATATTTATATATGCTGCATTAATAGAGTATCCATAGTATACAAATAAGTCACTTACTCTTGATTCATATCCTTGTGTAAAATTTTTGTATTCATTATTTATTTCTAATAAAGACCTAAATATACCAAATGCACCACAAAATCCCATACTTGATATATAAGCACTGTTCATAATATTTAAGTTTAGATTTAACAAAATAAATAGTACTGGCCAAATACTAATAATAGGCACTATTATCTGCCAATGTCTCCAAAATATACTTAAAAATCCTCCAAATATCATATTTCTACTATCTATACTTTTTGAAGCAATGATCATATAGTATATATAATTAAATATATTACCTATATACGAAGATGGTATATGTTTATATTTTTTTACTAAAGATAGATTTTTTGTTATTAATTCATCTTTTTCTCTTGGATCATAATCATATTTCATTATTATTTGATGAATTATAATATCTAAAGAATTTAAATCCTCTTTAATATAAGTAGCTCTATTTAGATTTCTTTTATCATTTACATATAATACTATTTCATAATTTTTATAATTTACTAATATATTAATTACTTGAGAATTATATGGAATACAGTTTGCTTCTTCTTTGATATTAAATATTTTATTCTTTAAATTAACAAACTGATTTATTATCTTACTATTATATTGCAATAAACCATTTTCAAAATCAACAATTACTCTCACTATACTACCTCATCAATTAATATTATATCTTTATTATATATTACCTTTACTGTATTTTTTAAATATTCTCCAAGAGCCGTAAAAGCAATTATTTCAGTTAAAATATAATTATTTTCTTTTTTTATAAACTTAACATTAACTATATTTAATGGATATTTAACATTAATAAATGTTTTATTTTTTATAGAATTTATAAAAGATTCTGTGCAATATGTATAAATATCTGTAAAATTAAGATTAATAATATTAATACATAGTTTTTGATATATTTTGCCTATATTATGCAAAGCTTCTCCTATATATAATGTATCATCTAGTTTTTTTACTGTTTTTGTTGAGTCAATCGAAAAACTTAATAGCATAAGTATAATAATTACACTTATTATAATAACACTAATTATAATAATTGTTTTAACTGAGATCATATTTCAATATTATCATAATAAATTATAATAATAAAATGTTGTATTCATTCTTAAAATCCATCAGAATATTTTTTATATATTTTTTTAACATTATATTACTATATATATTGATATTTTCAATTAAATATATTAATTTAAAAACATTTCAAAAAAATTTATCTATATATGGAGAAGTATCAATTAATTCTAATATGCTTATAATTAAATGTAATAATTATCAATGGAAAGATATAGTACAAACAAATATTTATATTATTTCATATAAAAAACAAGATAATAAAATAATTATTATAGCAAAACCAGAATCATTTATTTTTAGAGTTTGTAAAGTATATTTTAAAGATAATCAAAGTAGTAAAAATACGTCTCAAGTAGACAAGCAAATGCTTTGTAGTTATTTTTATGTGAAATAATATGCTTAGCAAAATTAAAATACTCTTTTCATCTCAGAGTATCAAATTATTACAAATTTTATCTACAAAATATGAAATATATAAAACAAATAATTGGCAAGTAGATATACTGTTATCTGATTACAATTGTTTTATATTTGATGATATTGATATTAATATTAATTTATATCAAATGCAAGATAAATTATATAATATTAAATTTATTTGCGTAACATCTATTGAGTATATACATAAGTATTATATATTTGATAGTGTTATTCTTTTACCTACTAATGATAATATAATCTTTTATCAAATTAATATGTTATTTCTCTATAAAAATAGTAGTAATAATAATACTTTATATACCTTACTTGAATATATTGAAAATATTTTTAATAGTTTATATATATACTCCACAATATCAAATATAATACTTGGTGCTTGGTTATGTGAATTATGTAAAATATGTATTGATTGTAATATTAATAGTTTTTATAAAATGCAAGACTTAACAATTAATCTATATAAATCTCAAAATACTAATTTTGCTTATCAAATAGATACCTTACTAAAAAATCATAACAAGTTACAGTGTATTACTTTGCTATATAATGTATTGTTGCATATTAGTATATTTAATAATCCTCATATTATTATTACTGATCATTATATAAAAACTAATGATCTTAGTATATTACACAATATGTTGTTTCGAGATTTATTAAATAATATTATTAAATATTACAAATTAAATATTGTAATTGAAGAAGATTATATTAAAATATTATACAAATAAAAACTCTAGAAACATATCTAGTGCTTGTTGTATTGATGTCATTTTTATAATTTTTTCTACTCCATATATTTTATATAATATTTCTAATTTTTGTAAATTAAATTTTATTGATTGATTTCGTAAGCTAAAAACTACACAATATCTATTGTTTATTATACAAATTTTTGGCTTATTCATTGCATCTATTAAATTCTTATATAATTCTTTTTTCTTAAATGGTGAGCATATTTTTCTAGATATTCTTTTATATCTAAAATTAATACGATTATGTATACATGAGAAAATACATTCTTCTCCAAAAATCATACTAATTAATCTGATATTTATTTTTATATCTGATTTTTTATAATGTTCATATGTATTAATTATTTTTTTTGCATGAGATTCATTTTTACAAACACATATATAATATATAATTGATTTATTTTGCTCAATTTTCTCTTTAAATAATTTATAAAATTCTTCAAATATTTTATAAGTAAATGTAATATTTTGATCAAATAATAACATATCCTCATTATTTGTTTTAGTTTTATATTTAATTGTAAAATATCTATAAAATATACTATCATATATATTTGATATCCATGTTTTATATTTTAGTATATTAAAAAAATCTTGATACATATTTTTACTTTTAGATATAATATCTCCTTTTAAGTATACTGGATCATATATTGCTGATTTAAAAATAAGTATAGCTTGATTTGAGCTATATTTATCTAGATTTACCATGTTTACCATTTCATTAAAGGAAATAATAAGGTATCTCTAATATTATCACTATCTGTTAATATTGTTGCTACTCTATCAATACCCATACCAAATCCTCCAGCTGGAGGCATACCATATAATAATGCTTTTATAAAATTTGTATCCATTCTGACGGCATCTGTATCTCCTGTGTTTAATACATCTAGTTGCTGGCGAAAATTTTCATATTGTATACAAGGATCATTTAACTCAAGATATGATTTAATTATCTCCTGACCTTTTAAAATAATTTGAAATTGATATGAAAAGTTATTATCTTTAGGTACAGATAATGGATGTCTAGGATAATCATATACAAGTATAGGATCTACTATATTATTAATACAGCACTTTTTATATATAGCATCTAATAAAGACTGATAACTCTTATATATATTTACATCAATATTATGAGATAATGCAATATCTCTTATATTATTTTCATTAATTTCAAAGTAATTAATATTATATCTCGCCAATAAATCTACATATGAAATACGTTCAATATTTTTATAGTTATATTTTACTTCCTGTATGCTACTAATTTTTTCACAAATAAACTGCAATAAATTTACAGTTAAATCTTGTAGTTTTTCATAACTAATATATGTAGTATAACATTCTAGCATTGTAAACTCTTGCAAGTGAGTAGTATCAATACCTTCATTACGAAAACACTTATTCATTTCATATACTCTATTATAACCAGCAACTAATAACTGTTTTAAATAAAGTTCAGGAGCTATACGAAGAAATAATTCTGTGTCTAATGCATTATGATGTGTAGAAAAAGGTGTAGCTGCTGCTCCAGATGCTATATTTTGTAATATAGGTGTTTCTACCTCTATATAATCAGATAGAAATTCTCGAATAGATTGCATTATTAATTGTCTTGCTTGTATTTTTTTTCTTTGAGAATGATCATAGATAAGATCAAGATATCTATATCTTTGTTTAAGATTTATATCTTGTAATCCTGCATGTTTATCTGGCATTGGTATTAATGCTTTTCTTAGTGGTACGCATTTATTTGCTCTTAATGTTAATTCTCCAGATTTTGTAAGATATGTAATACCCGAAATACCAATAATATCTCCAAGTTGTATATTATTACTTAAATCATCAAAATTCTCAAAAGAAGATCTATCAATAGAAATCTGTAAATTACCATTCATATCACTTATATTCATAAAAATTAAATTACCAAGTGTTCTTTTAAGTAAAACTCTACCTGCTATAGATTCTTGTTGATCTACTTTTATTACTTGATTTAGTTCTACTGTCTTCTCAAAGTTATAATTATGATATATATTTTTATTTAATCTATCCAGAAAAAGAGTAATATTTATATCATCAAAATTCTCTTCAATCATTTTTTTATGATCATTCATGTTATAATTATACTTTAATTTTATCCTTTAAGGCAAAAATTTTCTCTAATGCATGTACATCCTTTTTTAATATCCTCTGCCATTTTATCTGTTTTAAAGAAACATGAGCATATCATCCATAGAAGTATTATTGCTAAATATGCCCATATTATAATAATTATCGTATTATGATATTTTTTATTTTCTTTAAGGGAGAAATTAAATATTGCTATTAAAATAAAGAATATCCATGTTAATAATAATAAAATTCTCCAACTAAAATTTTCTACATATCCACAAGAACATAACATTGAAAACGATCTTAGAAGATTGCATAGTACTCTACCTATATATGAACAGAAACTTTTTATACCTGATAATGATGCACTACAGCATCTACTCGTAGATCTTTTACATTTTTTCATATTGCAACAATATATAAACATAATAATAAGTTTAGAATAATCATATTAAGCTTTATAAATTGTTTTTACGTTTATTAAAAAAAGAATTTAAAATTAAATCAACTAAAATACTATTATGACATTACCTATACAACAAATTAATGAGTGTATAAGCGCGTTAGATTATGGAAATTTTTTTCATGAAAATCAAAAACAAGAAGTACTTATTTTTCAAGATGGAAATTTTATATCTCATACTAATGTTAAAAATAGTGGATATTGTATAAGTTCATTTGTAGATAATAATCATATTATATATGCCAATTCTGATATTAAATCTATTGAGAGAAATTTAGAAAATATATTAACTAAAAATAATACTAAATTAAATAAATCTGCAACATTAACATCAGTAAATATAGAATACAAATATTATGACAATAAATACGAAAATGTATCTATAGAAGATAAACAGATGATGCTTAAACATATTTATGATATGTTACATAATCATATAAATATTAAAAGTATTACAGTAAGATTAATTATTAAACATCAAGAAGTAACAATCATTAATAATGAAAGTAATTTTTTATATGATATTAGACCGTCTAATAATATTGCAGTCAGTATTACTACCAAAAATGATAAATATTTTTATAGATCCTGTGGAGGTAGAATATCATTTTTAGAATTATTGTTTGAAGTAAATAATATTATAGAGAATATTAAAATTACAGCTACATCTTTTATGCAAGAAAAGGCATTAATACCAAGTGGAAAAATGACAGTAATTTTAGGATCAGGCGATCCAGGTACATTATTACATGAAGCTGTAGGTCATGGATTAGAAGCAGACTTTTTCTATCAAAAATCTTCAGTATATTCATCTAATTTAAATCAAAAAATCTTTAATGATAAAATCACAGTTATAGATGATGGTACTATAGAAAATAAACATGGTACGCTTCATTTTGATGATGAGGGCACGCCTACACAAAAAACTACATTGATTGAAAATGGATATATTAAAACATTTATGTCAGATAGAAGATATGGAGATAAATGTAATCTTAAAAGAAGTGGTAATGGTCGTAGACAAGGATATACTCATTACATTTTTCCAAGAATGACAAATACTTATTTAAAACCAAACTCAAATATTACGTTAGATGATATGATTTCAAGTGTAGATAGAGGTATTTATGCAACAAATTTAGGTACAGGGCAGGTAGATATTATTTCTGGTCAGTTTTCTTTTTGTGGAGAAGGTGTATATTTAATTGAAAAAGGTAAAATAACAGGAGTAATTGCAAGTTGTAATTTAAGTGGCACAGGTAAAGAAGTATTAAATAATATACAAGCTGTTGGTAATGACTTAGCATTTGGTAATGGATCATGTGGTAAAAATGGACAATATGTGCCAGTAACAGTTGGTCAACCGTCTACACTTATATCTGAAATACAAGTAGCTTTTTAGTAATTTACTATTTTTAATAGAATTATATGTTTAAATTGCTATATGAAAAAATTATTTATTGATTTTATAGCTAATTTGCCTTTACAAGAAGATGTAGCAAAAAATGCATATTTAGTTGAAGAAAAAATAAATAACTTAAAATGTTCAGAGGAATTAAGAGAGTTAATTATTTATTTTGTTGACGATTATTATATACAAAAATATAATATAAAGTGGATTGATTATATGATGGAATATAAATTTTATCAAATGCGTATAGGAGGTGAAAGATTTTTTGATAATTTAAATAAATATCTAAAAACATCAAATATGGAATATATAGAATATTACGCATTAGCAATATCTTTTGGTTTTTTAGGCAAGTATACTCAAATTTCTGAAAATATTAAACAAAGTTATATAAATGCGCTTAAAATATCAAAATACGAAGGTAATGAAATAATATTATATAATTCTCAGATTNNACAAGTTTATTATGGATAATATTTATCTTTATATTATGTGTTATAACTATTAATTTAGTTGATTATTATTGCTTTAGATATAAAATATTTCATCAAATAACACAAGTTATTTATTTATTGTATGAGAGAATATAGTATGTTCAACTGGATAAAATGGATAGCTAGTATACTAACTCCAAGTATATTGTTAGCTTTATTTTTTAAATATACTAAATTTAAATCTTATTTATTTCCCAGACCTATTTTTTCATTTGGAGTATTAAAAGTATTAAGACATTTAACTCCAGATTATTTTAAACAGATTATAGAACTGAGAATGAAATTAGAAAAAAGATTTGGAGGCGCAAATGCGATACCAATTATTCTATTTATAACTAAAATAAAAAGAGAATATGAGATTAGAGAAAATATTGCAATCTACTATACTGAAGATGGAGAGAATGCTATTATAGCTTTACATGAAATTTTTGATGGTAATGGATTTAATGTACTTGTTTTACATGATAATGATAATGAAAAATATTATACTAACTTAGTACAATCAATTACAAATAATTACGTACCAGTATTGCTACTTAAATCACTAAATAATATTGGATTAAAATTTTGCCAAGAGTTTGAATCTCATGCTATAGGATTTAAAAAAAATGAATTTAATGATTTTATTAATAAAATGATATCTAAAATAATAGTAAGTAGTAATACTAGTATTGAATATGCATCTTTTATAAATACATTATATAATCAAAATTATGAATATGGAGTATACTTTATTTGTCAAAATAATGCTGTACTAAATAATAAGATATATTTTCTTAATGCTTTTTTAGATGTATGTTACAACTCAGCCAGTAGTTTTATCTTAGCAAGTAAAAATACATTATATGTAAATAAATTTATAAGTAAAATTATTATTTTTATTGGTTTATTTTCAGGTATTATTACATTTATATGGAGTATTAATATTTATAATAAATATGAAAGATGTGAACAATCTATTATTGCTGTAGAAAATTTTATTACTAATCCTAATCAAATTAAAACAATAATTACTATGGCTCCAAATCTAAAAATAAATACATACTATATTAGTAAATACTTTTATAAAAAACAAATTGTAGGTTTAAGAAATATTTATCATTTTTTATTATTACAAACAAATGAATTATTTAAAAAAGAAAAAATACCATCTCAATATGAAAGATATACTGTATCACCATACAATACTAAAAACTATTTATATGCAGAAAAGAAAATACATGAAATTGTTAATACATATACAGAGTTAGCTCACTTTATTGGAAAAGGAGAATTAACAAAGTATCACTATAACATTAAAGAAAGTATCTTAGATTTAATTGATTATTTTATAGATATTATACCAAATAGTGAGCTGTTTATTTTATTTGATCAACTTACAGCTCAGATGGATTCTTTAAATACAAATACACAAGTAAATTTATTAAACTTATTAGAACTTATTAATCAAGTGAAAGGCTATTTAAGAGAATTTAATTGGAATCAATCTGTAGCATTTAAGCAGTTATTAAGTAAAATAGAAAAATTGCCAAATGGAAATGAAATAATAGAACAAATTAATATTAATATGAATACCATATATAAAAATTTACAAAATAAATTACTACAATCTGAAAATATATTTTTTGGATATTACTTTATTCAAAAAGAATCAAATATACAATCATCAAATGAATTTAATGGTTTTATTCAATTATTGCATTCAATATTACAAGAACCTATATTACACTTACCTGTAACATCAGATGAAGTATATTGTGATGTTACAAAATATTGCTATTGGAATATAGATCAATTAGATTATGTTTTAAATAATATTGGATCTAGGTCTATATTTTTAGCTAATTTAGGTATATATAATATTAAAACTAAAAACTTTGCAATGCAAGTTATAGATAATCATCTGAAAAAATTTATAAAAAGTGGATTAGGTAAAGCTCAAAGTCATGTTTTATTGCAATTATCAAGTAAAATAAGTAATTTTCTGAGTAGTTATGATAGATTAAATAATATTATTAAATTCTATGATATTACTTTACAATCAAAATATACAATCTTAAAGGATATTATAAATAATAATTTAACAAATATTGCGAATGATATTCTAGATTTATTAGATAATACCATATTTACTCAGTATAAAAATATAGCTAATTGGAATGGTCAGAATTTACCAGAATTTCTATTTAATTGTAATGAAAATGAAGTATTATCTCATGTACACAATTCAATTAATCAACTTAAAATAATAAGAGATCTATATATTTTACCAATACTTGATATTTTACATAATACAAATATTGAACTATATAAGAAATTACTTTATTTTGTAAAACAAATAAATTTATATGAAAGCAAACAACCAAATATTATAAATGACTTTGAGGTATTTTTATGTAGTTTAAAAGATTGGAAAATTATATGGAGAGAGTATCAAGAACCTAAAAATACAGATGATTTCTTTTTATATCATAAAAGATGCTTTGAATATGCTATAAAAAAAAGAACAAATGCATTATTATTAGCAATATCTTATAATCAATGGAATGAAATTAAAAAAATATATAATATTTTTCTTAAAGATACTTTTCCATTTAATAAAGAAGCAAGTACATATACACTTACAAAATCTATATATCTTTTTATTGAAACATATCGTAAATATCGTAATAATCTATTTGATGATATGGATTTTTATAATCAAAATAAAAATATTTTAGAAGATATAGATAAATTTAATAAACATTTTGAATTACAAGATAACAATATTATTTATAATATAGATTTACAGTTCTGTTCTAATCATGTAAATGCTATTAACAATCATCTTATAAGTAAAATAATTATTGAAATAAATAAAGATAAATTTGTAGGTGATAATGTGAGTACAAAATATTTTATCGATCAACCTTTTTCTATACAAATAAATATTGCAAAAAAAGGTAGATATATTATAAATAATTCTGCAATCGGTATTACAACAGATTCCTCTATTCTTTTTCAATTTGCATCATATGGTTATTTTTCATTTGTTGAAAAATTTAGATATAAAGTTAAAGATCATATTATTATACTTAGAATACCTATATCAATTATTGACACACAAACAAATAGTATTAAAGAAATAGTTGTATTTTTTGAAATAAAAAATATGTCCAAATTTTTTGTAATAAAATAAATATATGATTTTATCTCAAATAAGCTTTTATAATACTTTTAATAGCAATAATTTTTCTCAAAAGATCAAATTAATATTTAAATCGAATAAGATTTATTTATTACCAAATACTTCCTTAGAAAATAGTAAGAAAAATGCTATTGCTTTATATAATCAAATGTTAACATCAAATAGTTTTGATGAAATATATGATATACAAATTACTCTTATTCGTGAATATAATTTATATATTGAATCATTTTATGGATACATCTTGTTATTTGGTTGTTTAGAGTATTTTATGCCTACCGATTATATGAAAGCTGCTTATTTGTTTTTTGATTTTTGTTATTGGTTTGGTGATAGTTCGTACAGTCAATTTGTTGCTAGATGCATGGCTAGATATCTTATAAAACTCTCCATAAAAGACGGTAATAATGAATTTATAGATATATGTAATTCTGTATTAGATATTTTAAAAGATAAAGAACTATATACTTTACTTGTAAATAAAAAATATAGCAATATTTTTATGATTATCGAAAATGCAATTGAGGCAGGACAACTAAATTTTGCATTTGATCAACTAAATATGTATTTAAACATAGAAGAAACAAAGTCATATGCACTTATAATGCTTATTAGATTATATCAAGCTATGAATTTAGTAGATGAATACGAAAAACATCTAGAATTACTAAAAAAAACGAACTATTCATTATACATCAAATATAAAACCTAGTAATCTATACAATTTACATCAATTATACACTTAAGAGATAGAAGATATTCATTGTCCTGTTCAGTTCTGTTTAAAATATATAACAATGCACTTATATAATTTTCATTTACAGTAATATGTTTATTATATGGTATAGATACTACTTTTTGATATATATTATCAAAGTTTTTATTATTATATTTAAATTTACAATTAATAATAGATGTATATGGTGGCAAATTATGAGTTTTACGATATAGTAACTCATGATTTAAAAACTCTTCCATATTATTTGATTTTAAGTATTTAATAATAGGATGATAAGGATAATTTGTATAAATAATAATTTCTGCTTGTTGTATCTTATTACTTCTACCTGCTCTACCAATAGTTTGTATTAAAGAAGAAAAAGTCATTTCATTACTTCTAAAATTACAAATTTGTATATCAAAACTTAAGACTAAAATAAGAGATATATTCTGAAAGTCATGTCCTTTTGTAATCATCTGAGTACCAACAAAAATATCTACATTTTCAAGTTGTTTAAAGTCATAATCATCTGAAGATATAGTTCTTATATTTGCAAATTTAAAAATTCTATGAGCATCAGATGCTATTTTTTCAACACCTTGTCCTATATATCTAAAACAACAGGATGAGCAATATACACATTCAGATGCATTATATTGCTTAAAACACTTATGACAATAAAATTTATGTATCTTATAATGATAATAAAGTACAGTTTTGCATTTACAATATTGTATCATTTTACAATATAGGCACTGTACTGATGTTGCAAATCCTCTACGATTTAAATAAATTAACACTTGATGTTTTTTTGCTATTTCTTCATTAATTCTTTTAACAGTATATTCAGAAAAAATTTGATTTGATGTATTAATTATAGGTAAAGACACATTAGCAAATTTATTTTCTATTTTAACAAGATCATATTTTTCTTCTTTTGTAAAATAATATGTTTCTAGACTTGGTGTAGCTGTAACAAGTATACATTTGATGTTTTCAATATCTGCCTTTAATACAGCCATATCTCGACCTGAATATGATGTTTGTTTATATGATTTATCATGTTCTTCGTCAACAACTATACATTTTAGATTAAAAAATGGTAAATAAATTGCGCATCTTGATCCAATAATTATTTTTGCATCTCCTCTTAAAATTGACATAAATACCTTTTTACTTCTTTTTTTTGATGTCCATAATACCGCTTCTTGATTAAAATTTTTCGTAAATCGTGCTGCTATATTTTCTGCAATTGCAATTTCTGGTAATAAAATTAATACTTGTTCGTTTTGTAATAAATATTTTTCTATTACCTTAAAATATACTTCTGTTTTTCCTGATCCTGTTACTCCCCATAATAATATATGTTTATTTGATAGAATAATATCATTATATGTATTATTTTGTATATCTGTAAGAACAATATTTGATAAATTATATAATAATGGTTTGTTTTTATATAACTTAGTATAGTAATTATTTATATGTTCTGCAAATTGGCAAATATTAGTAATATTATGTTTTGCGAATTCATGCATAAAACTTATATATTTTGAAGATAAAATATCTGGAGTAAGTATAGCTTCTTTGCATTTTTGCTCAGAAGATGTAATTATTTGAAATATAATACCATAATATTCTATATTTCTTATTTGTATTAGAACGATTTGACCAATTTGAGCATCATCAGAGACAATATATTCTCCAATAAATAATGGAGTAATAACTTTAATAAACTTCATAAATATAATTTTAATGATTTATAATCTAGTAGCATAATATATGATAATCTTTATAATTGCTTTAGACAAAAATGATCAATTGGACCAATCTACTGATACATCTCCTCCTTCTTCTGTTATAATTCAAAAACCACGTGAAAATTCTCCATTTGGATATAATTTCGCTATTAAGGACGGATATACAAAAAAGTGTTCATTTGAAGGTAAACAATTAATAATTTATACTAATCCTAGCAAAAAAGAGGATAGTATGAAACAAATATTAAAAGATCAACACGAGAGGGAAAAATTTAATAAAATAAAAGGTACACCTGCAGAAAAATTAAAGGATCTACCAAATAGTAGTAGATGCTTTACTGACTTTAGTTTTGAAGATACTGAAGAGTTTTCGCTTAATATGGAACATTATAATAATAAAATACAATTTACTGTTGCAATATCAAGTAATCTTGATCCTTTAGAGGCAATATGCGCATATGATTTTTATATATTAACAGTAGATATTGATGGCACAAATTCAAATAATTTTACAAATATATCATCAGAATTAACAAGAGCTAATCATCCAATTAGAACAATTGAGGGTCTAAGTCAACCAATATTAAGATCATGTACTTCTACTAATTTATTAGAACAATTAGATAAATGGAAAATAAGAATTAAAGATTGTAAAAATCTAACACAGGATAAAAAACGTGAATTGATTTTAAATTTTGAAACAGATTTTCGTTCCGCATTAATGATGAGAGTGCGCACTCTAAGTTTAAACAATAAAAACTGTGAAATACAATATGTATGGAGTGGCGATGGAATATCTTTTTATAATTGTTGCACAGATTTTCCTCCACCTTCTCTATTTGAATTATTCGCAAAAAAAACTGGTATAAGAACTTTTTATAGTAATAGGCAGATCTTGTTATCTGCTGTATTAGAGAGTGGTATACCCCCTGGTGCATTTTGTGATCATTTAGATCCTCAGTGCGCTATTGAAATGCCAGTAGATCAACAATATAGAATGTGTATAGATAAATTATTTGAAGATATACAAACATTTTGTAATCATAATGAGGCTCCAGATCTTCTAAGAAAATTTGAGTACTCAAGCAGCTATGAAGCAATGACTATATTATCACCAGGATATATGAGTAGTATAAATATTAGTGATAGAAGTTCACTTTGTAAAATTTCATTAATTGTTAAAAAAGATAAGAGAGATAGTTCTGGAGGCTTATCTCATCCGAATTCTAGTAGAATACTTAGAGTAAATATAGATGCCCCTTTACTTGAAATAAAAGGAGTAACAAAATCTCCAGAAAAATTACAAATATGGATGTCATATAATAATATTAGTCAAGTTGAAGTAAGACCTATATATAGTGACTTCGAGCTACAAAAACTTAATAGCGGAAAAACCGTTCGCACAAACTTATATACAAAAGGATGTCATAGTTTTAATTTTATAAATGATTATAAATCAGACTGCACAATAATAATAATGAAGACAGATTGAGTATATAATATTATTTATGCAAACATTATACATTTTCGTAAAACACAATTGCCCACCGTGTAAAAAACTAAAAAATTTATTATTTGTAGAAAATAATTTATATGAATTACTATCTGATTTTGAAATAAAAATAATAAATCNNCGGTAGATGATTTCTTTGAATAAAAAAGAGTGAATTTTGAAATAAAAATAATAAATCTAGAAGATAATTTTCATTTTATTGAGCGATTTCAAATTAAATCACTACCAGCTTGTTATATTGTAGATCATTATACATATGAACAGATAATCTTTGATAAAGAAACAATAGAGAGTTTTTTAAACAAAATTAAAGAGCAATTATACTTGTAAGTTTACCCAATAATCATCAGATATATTTTCTTCTGTAAAATCCGCTTTAGAATAGCTTGTAGGTCTTACTTCAAAGAAATTAGCAATCTCTCTTGGAAATAAGAATTCATATGTCCAAGGTAAAGGATTTTCAGTAATATTAAATACAGTTTTTATACCAAGTTGTTGTAATCTAATATCAGCTAAATATTTAATAAAAGCAATTAAATCTGCTTTCTTTAAATATGGAAGATCGGTAAATACAAGATCAATAAAAGCAACTTCATGTTCAAATAATATATGAAACTCTTTAAGAATATCTTGATGTAATTGCTGAAGAGATAAATTATTTTCTGCCACATATACATGAAAAAGTTTTATAATACTTGCGCTATGAAGACTTTCATCTCTAACAGACCAAGCAATAATTTGACCAACACCTTGCATAGTTGTTTCTAAATTTTCATATCTACCTCTCATATTTGAAAATGACGCTAGTATAATAAAACTTGAAAATAATACAAAACCTTCAATAAATCCAGATACGACAGCTAAATTTAGTGCAATATTATATTTATTATCTATTTTAAATGAATGCATATAATCGTATTTATCTGTCATTTCTTTATATTTAAAAAATTCTGCATACTCTGTATCAGGTAATTGCAAATTATCATTTAGATATGCATATGCTTGTATATGAATTACTTCCATTGAGGCAAAAGTAATAATCATCATCATTATATCTAAATCTTTAAATACAGGAGCATAATATTGTATATAAGATCTAGCAACTTCAATATCAGTTTGAGTAAAAAATCTAAGTATTTTTATAATAATATCTCTTTCTTGATATGTTAACTTTTGATTAAAATCTATAAGATCTGCTTGCATTGAAACTTCTTGAGGTACCCAATGCATACTTTGTTGTTTTTGAGTAGCTTCAACTGCCCATGGAAATGATAATGGTTTATATACAGATCTTGATTCTGTAGTTTTATTTTTTGACATAGCCTATTATATTAAAAACTACTATAGTTTTAAAAAAATAATATGATAGGATATAGAATCATATGCTTTTTTTATTAGTAATTATATTTATAAATTAATGTATAATTATATTATTATGAATACAGAGATCAATGACAGAATAAAAGAGTTGGAAGAAAACATTGCTCAAAAAGATGAGATTATTATACAAAAAGATGAAATCATTGTAGCTAAGGAGGAATATATTAAACAAACCGAAAAAAATATTCAAGAAATGAAGGAAAAATTTGAGAAACTCATTAGTACTGCGGCTGAATTGCAAAATTCACTTAAAAGACAGGAAAAAGATCATAAACTAGAAAATAAAAAAATTAAAGAAAATATTTTACTTCAGATCTTACCATCTTTTCAAACAGTACTCACAGCTTTATCTTATTTACCAGAAGATCAAAAAGATGCGGCTAATATTATAGTTGCAGATTTTGTGAAAACATTAAATAAAATGTCAATTTTTGTAATTTCTCCAACAGTAGGTGATGAGTTTGATGTTGAGTTGCATATGGTTCTTTCTACACAAGATTGTAATGAAGATTATAAAGCAGGTCAAATAGCTCAAGTATTTAGTTCAGGATTATATTTACTTGAAGAAGAAAAAAAGTATGTAGTTACTCCAGCTAATGTATCTGTATTCAAATGAAAATTTTAGGTATAGATACAAGTTGCGATGATACTGCAATTGGTATAATAGAGTATATAAATAATAAACAAATAATACTTTCAAATGTTAAATATACTCAGTTATTACGTAATGGTGGAGTTATACCAGAAATTGCATCTAGAGATCATGTTAAATATATTGATCAGATATTATATCGTGCATTAGAAGAAGCTAAAGTTACTTTAGATGATATTGATATTATTGCAGCTACATGTGGACCTGGTCTTACAAGATGTTTAATTATTGGGTATAACTTTGGTATGACTTTAGCTCGTATACATAATAAAATATTTATACCAGTACATCATATTGAAGGACATATACTTATTACACCTAATATAGAATTTCCTTGTTGTATTTGTATTGTATCTGGTGGCCATACTATGTTAGTATATTGTGAAAAATTTGGTAGTTATACGCTCTTGGGGCAAACAAGAGATGATGCTGCAGGAGAAGTATTTGATAAAATAGCTAAATTATTAAACTATAGCAATGGAGCAGATATTGAAAGACTTGCAAATCAATCTTCAAAAAATCAAGTACTAACTATAGCTATTAGAGAGAGTTTTGATTTTTCATTTTCTGGTATTAAAACTGCTGTAAGTAAAATACAAGATAGTGCAGAAAATATTGCTAAAATTTTACAAAATACTATTATAGCTAATTTAATTTATAAAATAGAAAAAGCAATGAAGCAATATAATCTGAGTACATGTATTATATGTGGAGGCGTAGCTTCAAATAAATCACTAAGAAAGTATGATTTTTTAATTGCTCCTCCAATTGAATTATGTGTAGATAATGGAGCTATGATAGCAGCTGCAGCAAGTTTTCATTACAATAATCAAACATCATTGGTTAATAAATATGATCTTGATATATTTGCTCGAATGTCTTTAAATGATTTTTATAATAAATATATAACTAAGTAAATACCACCTTATTAACTCGAAATGAATATACATCATTATCCGATACAATAATATGATCCAATAAATTAATAGATAAAGGTATTAAAGTATTCTTAAGATATTTAGTATATTCTATATCTGCTCGAGAAGGTCTAGCATCTCCACTTGGATGATTATGTATTATTACAATATTTTTAGCTTTATATATTAAAATTTGTTTAATTAACAAAGAAAAATCTATTGCAACATTATGTACATTACCCTCACTTAATTTTTCTGATTTAATTAACATATTTTTATTATTTAAATATAATATCCATAGTTCCTCGTGACATAATCCTTTTAATAAATTTTTACAGTAATTAAATAAGCTTTCTGTATTTTCAAATAGATTTTGATTACTAATACTTTCTTCATTAATAATATATGACATATGAGCTAAAGTTTTAATAACAGCAATAGTATTATCTCCAATGCCGTCTATGAGTTTTAATCTTTGTGCATCTGATTTTAATAAACTTGTTAAAGTAGGAAATTCTTCTTGTAATTGATGTACAATTGGTTTTACATCTTTTCTAGGTATACTAATTATTAACATCATTTCGTAAATTTCTCTTAAGTTTGGAGAACTTGAAAGAAACTTATCTCTAAATCTTTTTCTATGCCCTATCATTTGATTTGATATTATTGAATTTAAGTCCGCGAGCAATAACAATGACGCCAAATGCACGCATATTTTTTTTATCTGATTCAGATATATCTTTACTATCTATAAAGTTATACCATGCTTTAATTAAAGTTACTCCACATGAAAACTCTTTGATAAATTCTAGAGAAAATGGTTGTGACTGAGTAGAAATAAGTGTTTTTGTTGCTTCATTTAAAGCTAAACTACATTGTGTTCCTTTTGTGAAAAATTCTATACCTCCTTCAGCTCTAACTGCAATAAAAATAGGTGCACTAATTTCTTGACCAGATGATGCTATTAATGATAGAAAGAATATATGTAAAAATAGGTCTTTAGCTATTAATTGATCTTCTGCAGATAATTTACTTACATCTAAATTTGATATTTCTGGATTTGGGTGAAATATATTTAATCCAGCATTTAATTGAGCATTATCAGAAGTAATACTAGATATTGTACCACTTAATGGTAATTCGTCAAATTTTGTATCCATTAAAAATATCTCACTTGAAAAAGATCTACTTATAGATCCTTGTGTATTATTTTGAACATAAACTATTGTAAACTCCTTTCTAAATTTATCAAATAAAAGTTGTGTTTCTGGATTACTATACATTGCTTGTTGAGTAGCAAGTATATCAGCGAACCATTTTCTTACTACCTCACTAATAGTAGCTATTTTAGTTTGTGTTTCTAAATCAACCTTATTATCATCTACTTGATTTTCTTTGTTATTGTCCATATTCTCATTTTGTGATGATTTTTGTAACTTATTATTTGATACTAAATCCGTTTTATCATTTTTGTCTTTTGTTTTTTGATCTTTACTTGATTTAGTTTTAGGTTTAGATGCTCCATATATTGAATTTAATGGTTTAAATGATTGAAATAATTGTATTAGTGTTGTCATACTTTCATTTTATAATATTTTTTCATATATTTTTATAAAAGAATATTATATGATTTCTGTAAGTTTATCAAAATATTTAGGTTCATTCAAAAAAATAATATGATTATTGTTTATAAAATTTCTTAAAGCCATTGAAGAACAATCATAATTACAATTAGAAATCACATCTGATTTTATATCAGATACAATTTTGATGGTATTATTACTTTTATACCAAATTATATTTTGTTTAATAAAAGCAGATTCATTTGGTAAATAATGTATTAGGATATCAAAAAAATAAATATTAAAGGAATATTTGGTTTGCAATGCTTTTAAAATTGCTATTGCTTTACGTACACCAACATAGTTAGATGGACCACATACTAAATAAACATCTTGCCATATAAAATCATTTATAAAACTAAAAATATTTGTCCATTCATACTCCTTATTATCTATATATATTTTTTCATCAGTAATAATATTAATAAAAATACTCATAATTAACCTATATTAGACAATATAAACTCTCTTCTATCTTCTTCGGCATATCCCATCACGCTTGCAAAGTCTTGCTCTATTTGATCTGCTTGATCTTCAGGATATGTCATTTGAATGAGCGTACGAGTATCAGGATGGACGCTTGTTTGAGCTAATTCATCTGCATTCATTTCACCTAAACCTTTATATCTTTGTATTGATAATCCTTGCATACTTAATTTATAAAATACTTTAAGAAATGAAATAACATCATAATAAGTTTTATTATTAACCGAAATTCTAAAATTAATATACATGTCTTTATACATAGAAATATCTGGCATAATATACATTTGTTCACCATAAATAGATCTAATATATAATTTATCTTCTATAATATTTGCTTCACAATTATAATACTTAGCCGCATATTCAGAAAAATTCTCTGAATAAGAACAATATAATGCAATAATTTCTGAACTAATAATAAAATTAGATAAAAATGCATTAAAGTTTTTAATTTTTTGTAGTAAATCTAGCAGTTCATTTACAGTAATTTTAATATCGATAATATTATTTTGTAAAAAATGATTAGCGATATATATTTCTAACTCATTATCATATTGTAAATATGTATCTTGTTTATAATATGTAACCTTATACAAAGGTGTTTTAGATATATATAAATGACCTTTTTTTACTAACTCTGGCATAAATTTAATAAAGAATGTAAAAAGTAATGTACTAATATGATAACCGTCTGCATCAGCGTCTACCATAATAATTATTTTATGATATCTAAGTTTACTAGGATTAAATTGATCCTTCCATCCTGCTCCGATAGCTCCTGTTAAAGCTTTAATTTCTTCAAAATCATAAATTTGTTTATTATTTGCTCTTTCTACATTAAGTAATTTACCTTGTATTGGAAAAATTGCTTGATATTTTTTGTTTCTTGCT
>DCST01000011.1 GCA_002325765.1 bacterium UBA1459
TTTCTATTTTCTCTATTCTTTCTTCTCCTTCTGCTTTTGCTATTATTCCTTTATTTATTTTTGTTAAATAAGATATAAACATTATAAAAGATTGCATGGTATCGCTAATAGTAAAACCTAACATAAAAATAGGAAAAGACATACCAAGTATACCCCTACCTTCATTTGCACTTACAAATTTCGATGCTAATATTATATTAAGCAAAAGAAAAAATGCCCCAATAGAAGCAATTAATACAAAAATATTTTCAAATCTTATATTAATTCTACTGAGTTTATTTTGAATATGCTGATACTGATTATGTAATGCTGTTGTATTATTATTTCTAATAGCAGTACTTACTAAACTATCAATATCAGATCTATAGTTATAAAGCTCTAAAGATTGATAATGTGTTTCCATACTTTTTTTACCAATATAAAAATTTAACATTAAACAAACAACAAACTGTATAGGTACTGTAAATAATAAAATAATACTTACTCCTCTTGTCTCTTTTGTAAACATCATAAGTATTATTGGTACAAATAAATTAGCAAATGTACCTATTGCCCTCAATCCACTTTTAACAAAAGTAGTAGCATTAATACTAACCTTAGGAATTAAATAACTCATTTCATTTTTTTCATCATACTCAGATTTCCATATCTTATTTCTTATTTCTGTTGTCATCGCAAATTCAGAATTACGAATATAATTAATAATAATACCATTAGCTAATAAAATACTCATATTAATAAAAAATGCAATACACCAACTATATATTAAAAGATCATTTTCTTCTAATAAAATAAACATATTTAATAAGTTACTTATAATATTATTAATATGACCAGCTGTTATTTCAGTAAGCAAATAAGATACATATCCTCCACTCATAGATAAAATTAAAGAAGAGAAAAATGATATATCTAAATAATATTTTAGTATACTTTTCATGGTAATTAGTTGATGATTTTTAGCAAATCTTACTCTATAACTTTTATTAGATAATACAGAGTTTTCTATAGCAAATATAAACATAAATTAATAATAAATTATTTTAGATATTATTATAATATATTATATGCTTGATAGTATATGCTACACATACAACATATTTATTCAAAACTATAGTTTCTTACAAAAGAAATAAACCAACAAGAAGCCTGATAACTAAAATATTATCAAATAAATTTGAGAGTAAAGATTTTTATGAATTTAGTACAATATTATTTGCTTATTATGAACATCATATAAAACAAGTACCGAGAATTAATTTATTTACTTCTGATTTTTTTTATCTTATTGGAATAAATATATGCTGGTTATTGCAAAGCCAAATTATCTATTATTAATACAAAAATTTAGTGTTTTTATAATCCTAAATAAACAAAATAATGAAATATCTGATAAAGATAATCATACTATATATATAATAAAAGATATTACATTCTTATTTAAAAACTAAGAAATTCTAAAAATATACAATTATTTATATATCATAAAGAGAGAGTATATTACTTTTCAATAAGAAATATAGATAATATATTAACAACAAAAATGCCAGCAGATATTACAAATTTTTCAGTAGATTTAAAATGTATTGGAGAAAAAATAAAAGATATGCGTTTTTCTAATCAAATTATATGCCATGAGAGTATAGAGCAAATACATTTGATCAAAGAAAAGATGAATATATACAAATACCAACAAAATCAAGATCTATAAAATTATTCTTTAAAGCAGAACAATAAAAAATAATAATATTATATATGACAGAAGAATCAAGTCATCAAAGTTATATATATAGATTCATTAAATATAAAAAAAATATAGATTTTTATATAATAATTAAATTTTATATCAATAAATATGCTTATATTTCAGTAATACTTAGTATATTTATGAGCATATTAACATATTATAATATGCAAATTATGAGTAGAAATATAGATACTTTTTTACTCAAGATTATTAATATTTTTTATTCAGAAATATCAAATGATGCAAAACTAATGTGTATGTGGGTATTTGTTTTTTTAAGCTATATGCTTATTTTAACTTTAAATTTGTTAATTATTAACTTCTTTAAACTAGCAGAAAATTCAATCAAAGAAGAAGTCAAAAATATATGTATATCTTCATATATAGCTAAAGATACAGATATAAATTATCTTATTAACTCTGTAACTATATCAGCAACAAATTTTATAAAAAGTGCATTTAAAGTATTTATGATGACTTTATGTATGATAATTCCTATTATAATTATGTTATTTAATGAAAAACTTATTGGTATTATATTAGCTGTTTCAACAGTTTTATATATTATTTTTTGTTATTTTATTACTAAAATTATAGCAAAAAAAAGCATAAATGTGCAAAATATTTCTCAAAACAGTTATCAAATGTTATCAGATTTAGATGGGTTAAGTGATATTATGGTTAGAAATAATAATATTGATACTCTTAATAAAGAATGTAGTATATTTGAAAATATTAGAATTAATTCAGATATTAGTTTTGAGAATATGTTTCTTTGGATTACTTTTTTTGTATCTGTATTCGTTGCGATAGATTTTTCAATTGCATCAATTTTATGTGATCCAAAAAAAGCAATGTGTATACTTGGTATCACATATCCTATATTTAGATTGGCTTTTGATTTAAATGAAATGATGAGAGAATTATTAAATTTTATATCTTATTTAACAAAAATAAATAAAGGAATAATAGCAAAAGCAGAAGGAGAAGAAAGAATAGAGAAAATAGAAAGAATAGAAATAAAAGAATTAAGCGATAGAAAAGGAAAAAGAGAAGTATTTAAGAATTATACACAAGAAATAGATATAAATAAAGAAATAATATTAATAGAAGGACCATCAGGAAGTGGAAAGTCATCATTAATGGAAATAATAACATTAGTAAGAACACCATCAAATATAGAAGAAGATGAATATATAAAAAGTGGATTATATATAAATGGAATAAGTGGAGATAATATAAAAAAAGAATCATATAATGATCTAATATTATATATAAAACAGAAACATCCTGTAATTAAATATATATCAATTAAAACATTATTTAAAATAATGTCTCCGGGTATATCTATACATGAAATACATGAATATCTAAAAATAGTAAGTTTAGATGATAGAATAAAAGATTTAAATATAACTCCAGAAGGATTTTCTGGAGGAGAAAATCAAAGATTGTTTATAGCTCTTAATTTATCTATATTAAGAGTTAAAAATGCACAAATTATATTTTTAGATGAAATTACTTCTTCTTTATCTGAAAACCAATCTGAAATGATATTAAATAATATTATTACTCTTGCTAAAGAGCATGGTTTTATTATTTTCTTTATTACTCATCAGGAATCTCTTAAATCTTCTTCTTTTTTTACTATTTCTTTATCTGATCCTTTTCAGGGTATTGGTGATTGATAGTATATTTACATGCAAAATATGATATAATTAAGGATAATATTTTAGATTGAATATGATATAATTATTAAATGACCAATTCTTCTGATGAAAAGCAAACCAAAACTAGAAAGATAAGAGCTAAAAGCATTTCTACAACAGATGAATCTTCCATAAGTTTACAAAAAGATAATAATAGATCTAAAAAAATATCTGACAATATATTAAGTGTTGAGAAGAAAAAATCTATAAAAAGAAAAGATAATGAAAAATCTGGTGTTGATAAGTCTATATCTTTAGATAATAAGGAAAAAAAGAAATCTAAATCTTTAGATAATAAAAAAATAATAGAAAGCAAAAGGATATCTTTACCCGAAGATGATATAGACAATATAAACTTTAAATTTGCGAATATAGATTTACTCAAACTTACTGAAGATATAGATGATGAAATAATTGATATTTTACCACCTATAGATAATATAGAAGAAATACCAATTGAAAAGAAGTTATCAGATCTTTCAATAGATGATGAAATTGATCTTGAATATGAGGCTAATATGTTTTGTAGTGTTATAAAAGAAGAAGATATAGAATCTTTAGATGAAGATGATGAAGAGGATGAAGACGATTCTTCGGCAGATCCTGTAAGAACGTACTTTTCACAAATAAGTCAATATGAACTTTTATCTAAAGAGGCAGAGAGAGATTTAGCTATTGCAATAGAATTGCATAGATTTTTATTTACATTGAGTATTTGTTCAACACGAGTAGTTATTAATATGTTAAATTATTGGACTACAATGTTAGGATGTTTTCTTATTTCATTAAGACATTTAGTATGTTTAAAATTATTTAATGTTGATGAGGATAGTATCTCAAGTGATTCTGAAGAAATGAAAGGTAATTTATTAAATATGACTGAAAAGGTTATGCAAATTGTAAGTGATTTTACATTAAAAGTAGAGAATTTTATTCAAGAATATATTTTAGATGATAATTTTGATATAAGTCATTTTCTTTCTCTGGGTAAACCTATCAGCAAAAAACTACAAAAAAATAATAAGGAAATTAATATCAGAAATACTGTAAAAGATTTAGTAGATACATGGAAAGGTTTGCAATTACAACCAGAACGTATTAATGATATTACTAAAAGAATGAGAGAAGTACTTAATGAATATAAATCTATTAATGAAGAAATACATAAAATTCAAGTTAACAAGAAAAAACAAAATATAACACTATTAGATAAACGCAAAGCCCTAGAAAACGAAATGGGTGTGCCTATAGAAATATATGAAAAACTTGTACATGAAATGACAGAAAATAAAAGCGAAGAAAATCAATTAAAACAAAGAATGATAACGGCAAATCTTCGACTTGTGGTATCTNNGTTGCAAAAAGATATACAAATCGCGGACTTCATTTTTTAGATTTAATACAAGAGGGTAATTGTGGTTTAATGAAAGCTGTCGAAAAGTATGATTATATGAAAGGATTTAAATTTTCTACATATGCAATGTGGTGGTTATTACAAGCTATGACAAGAGCATTAGGAGATAATGCAAAACTTATAAGAGCCCCTATTCATATTACAGAAACTAAAAGTAAAATACAACAAATTACTAGATCTTTAGTAAATAAACTTGGTAGAGAGCCAACAACAGAAGAAATAGCCAAAGAAGCAAATCTAAGTGAACAAAAAGTGTTTTCTGTTCTTAGAAATTCGAAAGATATAAAAAGCTTAGATAAACAAATTAAAGGAGATACAGAAGCTACATTTGCAGAATACTTCTCTGATCAAAAGAGTATTACGCCAGAAAAACTATGCGAAAACTATGATTATCGTAGAGCAATTACACATGCATTTACTGAATTTAATCCAAAAGATGAAGCGATATTAAGACTTAAGCATCTTACTGATTTCTCAAAGATAGCAAATCCGTTTTTAAAATCACATGCTAATCCAATGGGATCAGAATCAACAATGATTACTCAACAAATACATCTTAATTTTTCCATGAGTTTAGATAAAGCTAAAAGTTCAATACTTAGTGCTTCAGTAAGAATGAGACATCCTGAACAAGCAAATCTATTAAAGCAACTTACAATATGAATTATATTATTTAAATCTCTCCTATACTAGTAAGTTATAATTACTCATTATAATACTAATAGGCTACAATAAAAAAAATATAGATTTGTCTTATAATAAGAAAAATTCTTGTATATTAAATAATAATTTATTGCTATTTTATATTATCATATATATATGATATTACAAATTTCTTGCACAGAACTATACTTACTTAAATCATACTCTCATTATAGAAGAGAAAAACCAAGAAAGACCGATGTTAAAGGTAACAAATTGCTTTCACTTTCATCAAAAAGAAATAAACAAAATAAAATAGCATTTAAAAAAAATAATAAAGATCTAAATACTTCTAAAAGTAAATGTTATAAATTATGTGATTCTTTCTTAATATTATTTGAAGATAATTTGTTTAATTGGCTGATTGGAGGCACAGAAAATACATATATATTATTTAAAGGATCATGGATGTTTATGTATTTTCAAAACGAAAAAGAAATAGATCATATAAATAATGAAGATTATGCAGTTGTTATACAAAAGAAAGAATTCGATAAATCATTTATAATATTTAAACTATATGACAATAATAAATATCAAGCAACTTATAATGCCGGTAAAGATGAACTGAAAATAACACAAGACGGTGGTGAAGAGGTTATACTAAAATATAATCTAGAAAATCCATCATTAATAGAAAAACTATCTCAATATAAAAGATTTGAAAATCGTAGCATAGTATTATATTATGGCAGAATAATTCAATATCGTAAAACAACTGATCTAAACAAATTAAATAACAGAGATATAAATCATATAACTTTCTCTCAAGCAAGTAAAAATATTAGTAGATTTTCAGATTTTTAAAATAAAATATAATTTTAAAATTTTTTGTAAAATATATCAATAAAATATTAGTAGATTTTCAGGTTTTTAAAATAAAACATAATTGTAAAATTTTTTGTAAAATATATCAATAAATTGTTATATATTATCATCTTGATCTTCATGAGAGATATTATCTAAATCAAAAGATAATTTATTAAGATCATCTTGATTTTTTATAGATTTAAAAAATTGTTCTTTTAAATCTTCAAGATTCATATCTTGTAAATCCATATTAAATAAATCTTCAAAGTTATCATACATTTCTGGATTAGTTAATATCATTAAAACAACATTTTTTGAAAAATGAATTAGTAATAATTCTCTAAATAATTTATAACTAATGATTTGATATTCTTGAAGAGGATCTTTTTGTTCATATGAACTAAGATGTATTGTGCTCTTAAGTGTATCAATTTCTATAATATGTTCATACCACAGAGCATCAAGTTCAGATAGTATACTAGAGTTTAATTCATCTTTTCTTTTTTCAATATTATGTTCAATGGTACTAAGTATATCTTCAGATTTATTACTTTCATCAGCTAAAAACACATCCATAATATCTTGTTTATATGGTCCCTGCATACACATATTAAAAGCATTTAATATTAGTTTTCGACATTCATCATGAGAAAATTGCATAATTTGATCTCTAAATTTATAAATAACTAATCTTTGATGATTTATAATTTGATCATATTTCAGTTGTTGTTTTCTGGTTTCAAAATAATGCATTTGAAATGTATGTTGAATTTGGTTTACAAGATCTTGTGCTTTTTTAGTAACATAATATTTTTGCTTCTCATAGGGAAAGTAATATTTAAGCATCATAACATTAATTTGATCTTGATATAAAGGTCTTAATAAATCATCTTCTAATGAATAAAATATCATAGATTCTCCTGGTTCACCTTGTCTACCAGCTCTACCAGCAAATTGTACTTCTGATTTTTTTGAGTCTTGTGCCTCTACAATAAGAACACATAATCCTCCCGCATGAAAAGCTATACTTCTATCTTCTGCAAGTTTTTTTTGCGCTTCTTCTAATTCTGCTTCGTGATCATATTCTTGATATAATCTACCTCCTATAATAATATCAGTACCTCTACCAGCCATGTTTGTTGAAACTGTAATTTGACCAGGTCTACCAGCTTGAGCAACAATATTTGCTTCATATTCTTCGTTTTTTGCGTTTAGAAGATTATGAGGTAGATCAAGTGTATGTAATCTATAAGAAAGCTCATGAGATGTTTTTACACTCGCTGAACAGATTAAAAGAGGTTGTTGTTTTCTATGTTTTTCTTGAACAATTTTAATTATATCATCTAACATGTCATTGTATTTGCAGTATAAATGTATGTCTTTATGATCCTTTCTAATAATAGGTTTATTTGTTTCTATTGGTATTACAGGTAAATTATAAGTTTCTAAAAATTCTTCAGAATCTATTTCTGCTGTACCTGTAAGTCCGCATAGTTTATTATATAAAAGAAAGAAACAAGGATATGTGGTCCATGCTTTTGTAACACTTCCTTCTTTGATATTGACTCTTTCTTTTGCCTCTAAAGCAGAATGTAATCCATGAGAGAATCTTCTACCTTTAGCTAGTCTACCAGTAAACTCGTCAATAATAATTACTTCATTTCCGATAACATCATAATCAATTTCACGAGTAAATACAAAATGAGCTTTTAATAGGTTTCTTAATACATGATATTTTTTTAAATTTTCTGCAGCAAATAATCGAGTTTCTATTATATTATTTTCCAATAATGCTGTCTCAAGTTTTATAAGTCCTGTATTCGTAAAAGTAGCATTTTTATTTTTATGATCTACTGTGTAATCTATATTTTCAGTTAATAATAACATTAAATCATTTAATAATACATATAATTCAAAATCTTCTTTTAAAACATCTGAAATAATTAAAGGTGTTCTTGCTTCATCTATAAGAATATTATCTGCTTCATCTACAATTGCGCAATATAATTCCATTGGTAATAGTTTTTCTTCAATAGAAGTGACCATATTATCTCTTAAATAATCAAAAGCAATCTGATTATTTGATCCATAGGTAATATCACAATTATATGCTTGTTTTTTGTCATGATAAGATGAACTATCTAAAACATATCCAACACTAAATTCAAAAAAGTTGGCAATAGGTTCAATTAACATAGCATCTCTTTTTGCAAGATAATCATTAACTGATACAACATGTACTCCTTTTTTAGCTCTAGCATTATATATGGCAGCAATACCTGCTACTAGTGTTTTTCCTTCACCTGTTTTCATTTCTGCAATAGCTCCACTATTTAATGCAATAGTTCCTAATATTTGTACATCATAAATACGTACTTTAGCAACTCTTTTTACTCCTTCTCGTAAAATAGCAAAACTATTTGCAATATCATCCGTTGTCATAAAAGTATTTTTTAATTCTTCGTCTGTAAAAGACATATATTTTTCTTCTAAATTTTTAATTTGATTAAGAGTATTTTGATGTTTTTTTTGAAAATGCTTTTTGCTATCAAATAATAGCTTAAAAATGATGTCCTTTGTGTTTAAAAAATATAATATAGATATTACTATTACAACAAATAATATCCAAAGTACATATTTCATATTTAAAAAAGTAAATAGCATAATTATATTATATATTTTTATATTTATATAATACTCAGATATTATTATATTTACTAATGAGAAAATTTTTCATATTATATGTTTCTTCTTGTTCTGCTTTATAAATTTCATCTTCTGTAAGCTGACTATTTAATATAGGACTTTCTGGAGAAATATTTAATAAATGTAAAGCATCATAGGTTAATAGATTAATACCAGTAAAATTACAAATTTGATTTTCAGTAAGTTTTGTATTAAGTTTTAACCAGTATGCTGTTGATTTAGGATTATAGCATTTTAGATCTGTGTTTTTTTTACGTGCCATAAAATATTATAACTTAATACTAATAAGAAAATTGTTATACGGGAGTAACGGGACTCGAACCCGCGACCTCATGCGTGACAGGCATGCGCTCTAACCACTGAGCTATACCCCCATAACTTACATTTTAATAATAACATAAAATATACTAAAAAAACAAAAAATAAAGAAAAAAGCAATACTTCTTTTTTAATATTATAATCATGGTTGAAAGTACGCAGCATAAAATATCAAGAGTAAGGGTACCAAGAGTTCATATTACATACGATGTAGAAACATTAGGCGCAATTATTATTAAAGAATTACCTTGTATTATTGGTATTATTGGTCACTACTCAGGAGAAAATACAAAAATTAAAGCATATGAAATGCGTAAATTTATTTCTTTTAATGCAGAAAGTTTTGCAGAATTATTCGAAGCTTTTGCTCCAGAGATTAATATTTTATATCAAATAGGTGATACTCAAGATAGTTTTCTATATATTTTTAAAAGTATTAATGATTTTGAACCAAATAATATTCTAAAAAATATACCAGCTTTAAATGAAATATATACAAAACAACAAAGAATATCAGAATTATTGCTAAATGTATCAAATTCATCGAAAAAAATGCAAGAGTTTATTAAATATTTAAAAGGAGAGGAAATATCTGAAAATCTAAAAGAACTATTTTCTTACGGTAAAGTATCTCCAGATGATAATATTATTCATGCGCTTACAAATCAAATATATGATTTAAATAAAATATTACATACTAATTTAGATTTAATTTTACATAATTCAAAATTTCAGCAATTAGAATCATCTTGGAGAGGATTATTATATCTATTAAAAAATACAGAAGTTGGTGAAAGTATAAAACTTAAAGTATTTAATGCAACTAAAAAAGAAGTTTTTTCTGATTTGGGTAATGCTTTAGAATTTGATCAAAGTAAGTTATTTTATAAATTATATGAAGAGGAATTTGGTACATATGGAGGTAATCCTTATACAGCGCTAGTATGTGACTATTTTATAGATAAATCTAACGATGATTTTGAATTTTTATCTTTATTATCTAAAGTAGTAAGTTGTGCTCATTTACCAACTATACTTGGAGTTAATTCTTCAATGTTTGGTATTGATTCCTTTGAAGACTTTTTTGAAATTAGAAGTGTGTCAAATATTTTTGATTCTCCTGAATATATTGCATTTAATTCTTTTAGAACAATGCCGGACTCTAAATATATTGGATTAGTAATGCCTAAGTTTAGTGGTAGACTACCATATCAGAATACACCAGGTATTTTCTATAATGAAACCTGTATCAAACATAATGATTATTTATGGATTAACTCTGTATATGCTTTTGCTGCACGTGTTACAGAGGCTTTTGCTAAATATGGATGGACTGCTGCAATTATAGGTACTCAAACAGGAGGTATGGTAGTAGATTTACCAACAGCTGTATATAAAACAGATGAAGGTGAGTTAATTATTAAATGTCCAACAGAAACATCCTTAACTGAAAGAAAAGAAAAGGAGTTAAGTGATAAAGGATTTATTGCATTAAATCATTGTAAAGATACAAATTATGCTGTATTTTTTGGATGTGCATCTGCTAATTTACCTCTTAAATATGATAAATTAGATGCAACAAATAATGCTAAAATATCTGCTCAGATTTCATATATGTTAATTGCATCTCGATTTGCACATTATCTTAAATGTATACTTAGAGACAAAGTAGGTACATTTACAACATTAAGCAGTATTACAGAATATCTTAATAGATGGATATCAAGATATGTATTACTAACAATAAGTGATGATGATGAAATTAAAGCTAAATATCCATTACAATCTGCATCAGTAATTGTGCAAGAAATCTCTACGGGTATATATCATGCTATAGTATATATTAAACCTCACTTTCAACTTGATTCTATTGAAGTATCTGTAAGATTAGTTGCTAAAATACCAGAGGTTAAATAATGCGTGAAAATAAATCAATAGCATGGATCAGAAATATTAATGGTAAGAATGTTTTTTTTCAAGTGCGTCATTTTAGTATAAATGAAGAAATTATAGTATATGGAGATGTAAATAAATCTGTAAAAACAAAAACTCCACCAACCTGTTTTATAAGTTTTATTTCATTCGATCAGCCTACAAATCAAGTAATTATAGAATCTTTTAATAAAAAAAGTAATATTACTGAATTTCATTTATATATATATCCTCAGTCGTTTTCACAAGAACAATTACAAGAAAATGATGAACCAGACGAAAAATATTTATTCTATAAAGTCGAACCTATAAATGTTAATGCTAATTTATTTAATATTGTTAGCGGTGAAACAGAAATAAATTTTTGCTTCTTTTCAGATAAAACAGAATCATTTAATTTATATGAAGATCAGAAACTTAAAGCAAGTACAGAAGATATACCAATAGTTGTCTAAGATGTATAAAATAGTAAAATATCTCCATCATTAACAATACTGGTTTTTGTATACATTATATGAGTATCGAGATTATTAAAAGGAGTGCATTTTGCTCGAATAAAGTTTTTAATAAAGTCGCTATGTATTGCTCCTGCTGCATATTGAGCTGTAGTATTTGCTGATATACGCCAAGCTCTAGCTTCTTTTGGTCCAACGGTAAAATACGTAATTAAGTTAAGTTTTTTATATACACAAGAAATAATTTTAGATAACTCTCTTAAATATTCAGTATTATCATCAAATAGACTTAAATTAGTTAAATGATCTATACAGATATCAATAAATATATAATTATGTTGTTCACAATATTTTCTAAGTTCATAACATTCTTTGGAATTACCATTACCAACAACAATAAAAGGCTTAAGACATAAAAAATGACAAGATTTAATAAACTCATCATCATTTGGTGTAAAGGTATTAATATTGTCTTTTACTTTTTCAAGTAATATTAACTTTTCGGTATCTTTTTTATATTTTTCTTTTAATCTTGCTAATTTAGAAAGATCATATTCCTGTAGTTCATACATAATAATTTCTAAATCTAAAATAGAGTCAATACGATTTTCTACATGTTGTACAGATCCTTTAAAACATCTAACAAAATGAATAATAAGATCTACTTCTGAAATATGAGCTAGAAACTGATTACCTAATCCAGCTCCACTTGATGCACCTTTAATTAATCCAGCTATATCAAAAAATTCTAAATCAGCATATATTATTTTTTGACTTTGAAATTTTTTTTGTAAAATATTAAGTCTTTCATCCATATAAGGTACTTTTGCTACATTAGGATCAATAGTACAAAATGGATAATCTTTAGCCATTGCTTTTTCNNGATTGTGTTAATAAGTTAAAAAAAGTAGATTTTCCTACATTAGGCAAACCTACAATACCAGCTTTCATAATTTTATTTTATTTTATTTTAATTTTTTCTTGATGAGTTTTTCAATACTGTTTGTAATCTGTTAATTATAGCATTTCTATTTTCAGAAACTGTTTTTGGTCTACTTGAGTTAAAAATAGGAGTATTAGTTCTGGTATTAGTTTGATTACGATTCATTTGATAAGGAGAGTTATTATTATTTATTTGATTATTATTATTATTATTATTATTATTTTGTTTGAGTATATTTGTTCTTGTTAAATTAGATCTACTGTCTCTATAAACTATTCTAGCTACTACTATAAATTGTTTTGAGATATATGTTAAAAACATAACTTAATTATATATGTTAAAGATTATAAATATGTTAAAAATGTTATATCTGTTTATATAATATAAATATGGTTCGAACAAGATTTGCTCCATCTCCAACAGGAGATATGCATATTGCTAACTTAAGAGTTGCTATAATAAACTGGCTATTTACTAAACAAAATAAAGGTAATTTTTTATTACGTATTGAAGATACAGATATGCTTAGATCAAAAATAGAGTATGAAGAGAAAATACTAGAAATACTTCAGTGGATGAATATAGATTTTGATGATACATACATTAGACAAAGTGATAGAATATCATTATATCATAAGAAAATAAAAGAAATATCTGAGTATACCTATTATTGTACCTGTGATAGTTTGCCCGAAGGAGAACATGAATGTAGAAATTCTAATTATACAGAAGGTGTATTAAGATTTAAGACACCTCAAGAAGGATACACAAGCTATGATGATATGATTTTTGGTAAATTAACATATCCTAATAAAGAAATAGAAGACTTTGCATTATTAAGAAGTGATAAGACTCCAACTTATTTATATGCAGTAGTTATAGATGATATTGATATGCAAATTACACATGTAATTCGAGGAGAAGATCATAAAACAAATACTTTTAAGCAATTATTATTATATAATGCATTTAAATATAAACCTCCTATATTTGGTCACTTATCTATGATTAAAGGTGAAGATGGTCAAAAACTTTCAAAAAGAAATAGATCTGCATCTGTACAAAGTTATATTGATGATGGTTATTTACCAGAAGCTTTATTTAATAGTCTTATTCGATTAGGTTGGGGATATGGTAATGAAGAAATTATAGATAGAAATAAAGCTCTAGAAATTTTTGACATAAAAAAAATGAAATCATCTCCTTGTTCATTTGATGTTAAGAAATTAAATGCTTTATCAGCTCATTATTTGCGTAAAAATATACAATATATAACTTATAAAGTAATTGAAAAATATGATAATGGTGTTTTAGATATATGGAATAAACTAGGCCCTGAAATACTTAAAAGATCCTGTACTTTATCTGATGTATATAGTCATATAGAATATTTATATAAATATAAACCTGGTATATATAGTATTAATGCTCAGTATTTGTATGATAACCTTACAGAGATTTTAGAAAATAAAAATGATAAAGAAGCACTAAAAAACTTAAGAATAATACTAACTCACAGAGAAGAAGGATTAAGTATTTTTGATATTATAAATGCTCTTGGTATACAAGAGATTCAAAATAGAATAAGAGATTATATATAATATGCAAATTATACTTTACTTTTTACTTATTTTTTCTTATATGTATTTAAAAATATCTCGTGATGCTTTTTTTATAATGAAGCAAGATACTTATTTAATAAGCATGAAACTTATATCTCTACTAACAATATACTGCATTTCTAATATTTTTAATTTTAATTTAAAGAGTAATCGTATTGTTTTTTTTGGATTAAATATTATTATATGTATATTGATTTTATTACTACCTAATACATACTATTTACCAAACATCTTACATTATTTGCTTGTTGAAATGATTAGTATAATTATTAATATATGTTTTTGGTCTGTCGTAAAAAATAGAAATGTATTGTATGGATCTGCTATTGCTACAACTATAGTAAGTCTTTTACAGTATTTTAGATACTTTAACTACTATATACCTATATTATCTTTAATTTTATCTTGTATAATACTTGTTTTTCAACCTGTAGTTATTAAGGATGAAAAATCTAATTTATCTTTTAAGTATAATCATATTTATTTGTTAGCTTTTTTTGTTAATATGTTTACTGGAATTATTGATTTATTAGGTAAAGATGTAATTAAATCTTTCTCCAGCTCTTCAATAGAGTTTAATAGATATGTTGCTATTTTTTGGTTTTTTGAGAGTATATGTTCTTTGTTATTATTAACTTTTGCTCCTATTTTTAATGCAATTATTATATTGCCAATTTCTCAGTTTTTAGTATTTATTGAAAGTATTTTTACTGGATATATACTTGGTCATGCTCTTATTAATAAGGTTATTAAACATAATATTTTTAATGTTATAAAAAGAAATAAAGCTAAAAATATTTCTGATTTAAAATATATAAGTATTTTTGCTAAGTATGGTAAAATTTCTGGAGCTGTTGTTATTTTATTTGCAATGTTTTTATATCAATTGCTCTGTTTTTATAATATATGTTTTATTTCGAAAAAAATAATTATATATATATTTTTAATGTTAATTGCATTTATTAACTTATTTTTAGGTTATAAAATTAAATAAATTTATTGTAATTGTTTAATAATATCATCATAAATATAGTTATGTTTTACAAAATATGAAAATATAAATTCAATTTGATCAAAAGGTATACTTTTAAGAAATAATAGCCTGGCTATATATTCAATTCTATTTATAAAATTATTAATATCTCCAAATAAAGTTTTTTGATATTTCGCGCTTATTTTTAAAAATATTTTTTTTACAACTTTAATATATGAGTTCCAGGTATTATTTTCTGGTATATAATACACTGATCTACTTATAATTGCAGGATCTACTTCGTTTCCAACTAAAATTATAGGATAATTGTTAAAAGATTGAAGATTATTTAATAATCTAGTAAATGATAATGTATTACGGTTATATCCATTGATATTAAGTATAAATACTTTTTGAGTAGATGTTGTAGATATCCATCCAATTGTAGTATATAATGCATCTCTAAAATATTTTGTAATTGTTATCTTAATACCAGTAGGAATAAAGTCATCTATAGTACTAATATTAATACTCCTATACATATCTTCTAATCTTATGCTTTCTATATTATTAAGTATTGATTTGTTATTAAAGTTTATAAAAACAAAATCAAAGTTGCTTCCTTGAAGTTTTAATATATTTATAAGTTCATATACACTTTCTGTAGATGAACATAAAATTAAACCAAAATTATTATTTTTTTTAATTAAATATTTAGATAAATTTGCAATATATAAATTATTACTAATTAGGTCCAATCCATTACTATTTATACGAATATTTGGATTATATAATCTTATTATTGAGTCGAAGCTTTCATTTATTAAATCATACATAATGCGACTTGCTAATTGTTCTGCAATTTTTACATATGGAGCGGCAATAATTTGTGTTATTAATATATCTGTACCTGAAAATGTTGTGTGGTTATCTATCCTATTCATTAGATTTTCTACTTTAGGATCTTGAGTATTTATAGATATAATTTTTTGAAATCCTTCAAGAGTAGTATACAGCCTTTTAATACTTTCTCGATGATAAGGACCTGAAATAAGAGGACTATATCCTATACCAAATACTCTTAATAAACCAGTTGCTAAAAAATTTGATTGTTTTGGTTCATATTTTTGTATAGTATCACCTATTTTACTTGATACTTTTTGACACTTTCTAGCATAATTAGTTTCTAAAATATTCTGTATTTTATTATCAGGGTGATATTTCTCAGTTTTAAAAGTATCAATAATATTATTTATTTCTGATATTGATAACAATGGCATATGTTTTTTTATTTCTTTAGCTTGATAAAATCTATTAAATTCTTTTTTATGTGATACCTGAGATTTGCAAAAAAAGTTAAATAACTCTTTATTTATCTTGCTATTTAATTTATTAGATAATAATATTCTAAGTTTAATATTATCTGGTAAATTTGAAGTATTATGTTTATTTATTAAATCAGACCAACTAATAACATCTAAATAATATTTATTGCCTTGTAAGCATATAAATGTTACATATTCTTGAGCAATAGATACATTTTCATCAAAACATATAAAAGATTTAGTTGCCCATAAATAAGCTAAATCTCCAATACTTACATCATGTAATGCATTTAAAGACAATAATGTTACAAAACCTATAAAACTAGCAAATATATTAAAAAAAGTTAAGCATAATAATAATGCATATGACATATATTGAGCTTCTTGCCTCCATTTTTTCCATTTAAAAACAGCGTTATACAAATATGTATATATAATATTATCAGAGTTATTATTAGGAATTTTTGAAAAATCATTCAGTGGTTGAAAAATATTTTCAGCAGCAAAACAAAACATATAATTATTATATAATGTAAATCATAAATTTGATATTATTAATATATGTCTAAAATACTAAATCAAATTAATACTGATCAACTCGCACAATTTTCTAATATTATTATGCCTAAAGTAGGCAGTAGAGTAAAAGTATCTTATGTAACTATTGCAAATACTACTAAAATAAGAGAAGGATATGTAATAGGCATACAAAGAAGTGGTATTACAACAACTGTTAGAGTGTTATATCCACATCAAGATCCTGCATTACGTTTAGTTGAATTATTACAAATATACTCACCAAAAGTTAAAATTGAAATGTTAGCTACTACTAATCGTAAAATTAGAGCAAAACTAAACTATTTAATTGAGAAAACACCAAAAAATATAAAACAAGCATTATCTGTTAGATTAAAATAAATTATAAACACCAGAAAATACTAATAATAACACAAATAAAAAATTAACTAACCTATTATATGGATATATAATTTTATAACCAATTAAAAAATAGTATAAAAATACTTGATTGCTAAAGTTAATATTTAAAAACACGATTTTATTTAATAAATATATGCATTTTATTAGAATATCTACAGGATAATGTAATGGTGAAATAAATATCATTAATACAATCATTGGCAATAATATACTAAAAATAGGAATAACAAGCATATTTACAAAAATACTACTTACTGCAACATTTGGTATAAAATATAATAAATAAAATGGAACAGTATATGAACCGGAAGATAATGCAAAACTAGCTAGAAATGACATACCAAAACTCCAATCAAAAATAGCATTACAGGAAAATAATAATATACAAAATGCAATAATTAATAACAATTTTTGTTTTGCAATACGATTATGTATTAATAAATATGCACTTGACATCAAAAATGCTTTAATTGCAGAATATGGCGCAAAAATTAAATATAAGTATCCTAAACTTAAAATTATAATTATTATATTAACAATAGATCTAATTGGTAGTCTATAACTTAAATAGAAAGATAATGAACAACATTTTAGTAGTATTTTTTGAAATATTCTCATTAAAATCATAAAATGTAATCCTGAAATAGCTAATAAGTGATATGTACCAGCTTTACGAAATTGATCTGCTTCTAACATAGGTATACCTAAAATTACACTTTTACAAAAATCTGCATACTCACTTATACTTAATCTTTTTTCAATAAATGCTCTAATTTTATGTAATAAATTTACTGAAGTATTAGTTATTTTATGTATTTTTATCATTCTAAGATATGATCTATAGTTATAACAACTTAAAGTTACTGTTTGTCCTATACTTATTTTTTGAGGCTTACGAGTATATACAGATACAATATTAGATGAGATATATTTACTCTTAACTTCAGTAAGTATAATTTTATTATAAGATATACTAGACACAACTCCTGTAAGTACTATAAATATTACATTAAAATATCTCATGACTATATACCCCAAACCAAACCATATAAATATACCAAAAGTGTTAGTAGTAATAAAAGTCAGACAAAACAATATCGATAAATATGATCTATGATATAATAATCCGCAACAATAAAAACAAAAATACTTTGCAATTTCCTGATATTTTAACATTTATAATTATAAGAAAAAATAAAACTTATACATAAAGGAAGAAGTATATATAATTGAGATTGTAATCTATTTATACCTATGAAAAACAAGAAACTAAAGTATAATTTTATATAATTAATATTTGAAGATAGAATATATAAAATAAATAATAAATCTCCATTGCCAATAAATATTATATCTATATTTGAAATTATCATTGTAATAATAACACATAGTGATAATATATATTTTTTACCTATAAGACTATATAATAAAAATAGTATACCAAATATGTAGTATAAAATACTACTAAAGTCTCCATGTATATTATCTTCTATTGCTATATATAAGAATAATATTAATAAAATTAGCCAAATAATATTTTTGATTCTCTTATTGCGCTTGCAATGCTATCAGATCCATGAAATGCATTTTCATCTATTGAGTCTCCATATTTTCTTCTTAAAGTATTTTCTGCGGCTTGTAATGGATTTGTATGACCTACTAATTCTCTAAAACTTGCTACGGCATTTTCTTTTTCTAAAAGTAATACTATGATTTCTGTACTTGTCATAAACTTTATAAGATCATTAAAAAAAAGCCTATCTTTATGCTCAGTATAAAACTCTTCAGCAATTTCTTTAGTCATTTGCATTGTTTTTTGTTTTACAATTCTAAAGCCATGTGATGTAATTTCGATAATTGCTTCTGAAAAGTTTTTTTTCATTAAGTTTGGTTTAATTAAGCATATTGTTTGTTCCATATTTTTAGTATATAAAATTATAAAATTTGTATGAGTTAAAACTTATATTTTTTATATGTTTTTTATTTATGTTATAATAGTTAAATGATTTACACTTGCTTATATGCATATTCTAGTTATATAGATCCATCTGATCAGTTATTTAATTTAATTCAAATCTCTAAAAATGTTAAATGGATACAAGATATATTTAATTTTGCAAGTCAAATTTCTTTAAATGATAATTAAATAAAAGATATGAATGATTATATAAATCATCATATTAAAAATACTTTAATGAAAAAAAGTAAAAATAATAATATATCTGAGACATTATGTACAGATATTATATATGAGTATTTTGAAGTTAAAGATGCTAAGTATATAGAAATATGTATACTAAAAAAAATAAAACCAAAAATTATAGCTAAAACAGATACTCAGGCTCACATATTAAATATTATCAATACATATCTTACTAATTTTCATTTTACAAATGATTGTAAGAAAATAGCTGCAATATGTTATTTAGAATTAATTAGAACTGATGCAATATCTCATCATATATATATACTTTCAAATATATATCCAATAAATATTGTTAATGAAAATATTAGAATTAAAATTACAGAAATACAATCTCAGGTGATTAGATATTTATTTCAAGCTAAACAATTCTATACACTATATAAAGTTATTCAAAATTTATATGCCAAAGAATCTGATGAAGAGTTTGGTAACATATGTTGTTTAATTGGACATGTATATACATTTCTTAATCAACAAAAAAAAGCAGAATATTTTTTTCTTAAAGCTCTAAATTCAAAAGAATGTTATAGTAAAGCTTCGTATTATCTTGGTTTATTAACAAAAAATAAGCAATATTTTGTTAAAGGATCTCAATATACGCAACAGGATGTATGGAGCCTATTATGTAAAATTAGTTGTAATAAAAAACCTTTAATTGTTTCTTATAAAGATCTGGTACATGGTCTTAAACCAGATAATTCAAATGATATATATTTTTTAAATAAAATTATTAAGTTAATTAAACAAGGTAATTCAGAAAAACAAATATTAGATTGCATATATTCACTTAAGAAGAATACTTGTATAAATATGTCAGAGTTATTAGGCCAAGTTATTCAATTATTATTTCAAAAGCATTATATTAGTTGTTCTTTTAGTCTTGGTATGAGAATTTATAGATTAACTGGTTATATTATTAAGGAATGTTTTCCAAGATATTTACCTGCAGTAAAACTTATAGAAAAAAGAAAAGTAAGTTATAAAGAAGTATATATTGCTCTATCTTTAATAGGTATTGAATCAAGATTTTATACTAGCAAAGAAAAATTAGATAATGGAGTTGCTGTTGGGCCAATGCAAATTAATAAATCTCAAATAGCTAAAATAAATAAAGCATTAAAAAAACAATGCGATCTTTATACAATTACTCATGATATAGAAACTAATATAGAATTTGGATTAAGTCATTATAAAGATTTATATAATCAATATTGCAATCGTAATTTAATACTTACTGTAGCTTATTATAATGGAGGTCACAAATATCGTACATATTTTCATAAATTTATGTATTTAGATTGGAATAATCCAGAAAATGTAATGTTACTTATTAATATGATTAAAAGTACTGAAGTAAGAGCGTATATCTATACATTTATTGAACATATGATTATTTTTTGGTATATTTACGAAAACATTCCACTTAGTAGTAGTTTTTTCTGTGAAGACTTTCTAAGTTAATATTTTATATATTTTTAGTTTTTATAATATATTATGTTTATTTTTTTATACGGCAATAAAGTTGCTTCTCTGTTTGTTTTTACTGCATTAAGTACAGTTATAATAGTATCTACATCATCAAAATCAGAGTCAAATGAAAAAACAAAATTATCTCCTATATCAGAAAATGATCAATTTAATATACCTAGAGGACCTGAGCCTGTTGTTGATCCTCAAGATAAAAGAATAGAAATTAATAAAAAACCTAAACCAAAAAGAAATAAAAGCACATTAGAACAAGAATTTAATAAAGAATGTATTGCTAAAAAAGAAACAGAAAGTTGGAATATACAAGAGCCTATATATCTAGATGATCAATCTCCAACAACTCTTATGGAATGGCCTAAGATAATGATTAAAAATCTTATAAATCAACAAGCTGAAGATAATAAAAGTTCATATCTATCATTTATTAATGAAAAAGATATTGAAAATATACGCCCTTTACCTTTTTTCTCAATTATATTTAATGCAATAGAAAAACTTAAAAAGAAGGATAATTTTAAATATAAAGAGGCAGAAAGAGCAATATTACAACTTGTTAACAAGTTTATAAAAATAAAAGATTTTCAAAACAATATTATATTAATATTATTTCATGCTAAGATATTATTTTTAATAATACAATATCAAAATACATCAGATATGAATATATTATTTCAAATAGCTTATATAACTAAACTTACAATATCAGATATACTAGTATTAATAAAAATTATATTATATTCACAAGATTTGGAAAAAGATTTAGAAAGTTTTTTAGGTACAAAAAACAGTAATATGCAATATAATTCAATATTTTTTATTATACAAAAAGAAAGAGAAATAAATAATACATTTTTAACTCCTGCTAGTAGTATTGCTTTGTTTGATGAAAAAATTAGGTCTTTTCACGAAAAAGAGGTAAAACAAGTATTGTATTTTGAAGATAATCCTAATATTCAATTAGCTCCTCTAAATGCAATTAATATTGAGCAATTAAACTCAGAATCTATATTTAAATTTTCTGGTATAGATGCTTTAACTCAAAAGCCTATTACTTTACCTGTACGAGGATTATTATCAGTATTACAAGCACTTAATTATGGTCATCCTGTAGATTTAAGTAATTTAAGTATTGAGAAAAATGATAGCAAAGTATCTGATTATTTCTTAGAAATAAATAATGTAAAAATATCTATATCTACTAAAGATAAATCAGTAATAGGTATGAAATTTGAACAAGGAGATATAATTTTTGATGTTAAAAATTCAGATAGTTCTAAATTGCCATCTATTTTAGAATCTATGTACAAAACAGAGTAAATATTATAATATTAATTTATGTTTTTATTTATAATTCTTGTTGTTATATCGATGTTATTTTTTATATCAACTGGATCATTAATTCATCTAATATTACCGATATTACTACATACTAAATTATCAAAAAAGCATTACATTATCTACTTACTAGTACACTCCGTTATATTATTTGTAAATCCTTATTTATTTGGATTATTTTTTGCTGATTTAGTATTATTATATTTATATAATACATCCATTGAAAAGGGAACATTAAATAGAGACTTTATATATTTTCTTTATATAATTACTGGAATAAAGTTATATTTTTCTTTTCTAGTTACTTCACTTCAATTAATAAAGTATAAAGTATATTTACAAAGTATTTATATGCCAAAATCTTTTGTGCCAAGTAATGCTTTTAAAATGCTTAGCCTCTTATCAGAAAATACTAAAGCTATTAATTTGTATATTATAGCTCATCAAATGCAAAATATTGTATATTTAATGACAATTAGCCTTAATCCTCTTATTATACATGGTATTGAATTTATGAATAGATTATTATATCTAGATAAGTCTTTATTACTATCTAGTCATGAGTTAGAAAATAAATCTTTATATGTAATTATATTAATTTGTGCTTTATGTATAATCTCATTAAATTATTTTTATATTAATGTTTATTTTTTGTTCTTTTCTATTTTTATATTATTTTTTGCATTATCTCCATTTTATCATGTTGGTTTGTTTTGTATATATAATATATTAATTCATAATGATATAATTATATTAAGATTATTATTTGTTATTATATCTTTAATAAGTATAAATACTACAGTACCTGGTAATATATTTGTATTTTTATTTTATTCTATCATTGGTCTTATAGATTATGCAAAATCAAATAGACAGAAAATACTATAATAAAATATGAGTAAAAGTATTCAACAAAGTATTTTAGATTTTTTTGTTAAACATATTAGATGGATTATAGTAGTTTTTTTTCTTATTTGTATATTAATTAGCATAAATATGTATTATGATATAAAAACAACAAATATAAATAAAATATTTACAGACAATATTGTGAATATTACAAAAAGTATAGATAAAAAAGATTATCACCAAGCAAATAAAATATTATCAAATATAGATATAATACAACTTAGTCAAAATCAAAAATATATATATTATTTATTAAGTTTAAGAGTAAAAAGTCAGCTAAAAAAAGATATCTTATCTTTAAAAAAAGAAATTAAAGAACTTAAATATATTTGTCAGTATCGCGAATTTGATCAATTTTCATTAGCTGGTGAGTTGTTACTTGATTATGCAATAGTATTTCATTTTTTGGATCAAGAATATGATGAATGTATCAGTAAAATTAAAATGAAAGGTATGCAATTTGTTGGACATTCTATAAGTTATAAATATGTATCAGAGGCTCTTATGAGAACTAATAAAGCTGAAGCGAGAAAATTTTTATTTAATATTGTAGTTACTCAACAAAATCTTAATCAAATTGATAGAACTATATTAGAAAGTTTATTACTTCAATCATAAATGTCTTATAATATAAATTATGAGAAACGTTTCATCAATAAAATCAGCAAAAAATAGAGATAAAAATTGTATCGTAGTTAGAAGATCTGGAAGATTATATGTAATTAATAAAAAAAATCCAAAATTTAAAGCAAGACAAAAATAATTAATTTTATATAATTTTAATGTGTTGTATTTTTCAAGAAGTGTTATTAAAGGTAGAAACTATATACAAAGTCTACTGAATAAAAAAATAATAATCAGAAAATCTAAATCATTAGAATTATGTATAGAAAATTTTATAGATGTAGAACTGATAGAGCATTTATATGGCATTTCAGGTAATAAATTTATTACAAAAACCAATAAAGCTGAATTTAATTGTTTTAAGTATAAGAATACTATATTTATATCTAGACCTAAAATAAAAATTAATAGAAATATTAAACCTGAAGATCCTCTAAATATAGAAACAAATGATTTTTCTAATTATGATAATTTTAATTTTTTATTAAATAGTCATTTTGGTAATTTTAGTATTCAAAATCTAAATACTTTGAAAGATATCCATTATATTACTACAAATAAAATATTAAATTTTCATATAATAAATAATAGATTAATAATTAATCAACAAAAACTCTATATAAGAGATATAAAAATAAAAATACTTGATAATCAATATATAAATATAGATAGTGTGCCATTTGTTAAATATACATGGTTAAATAAAATTATTAGTAGAATTTATGATTTACCTTGTTATTATACAAATAATGGTAATGATATAGCTTTTATTATGGCATCTGTGCGAAGTAATGGATATTTGTCTGCAAAATTTATAGGTAAATATATTAAATACTTTGATGATTATACTTGTGAATTAATATACTATATACATTTAGGTAATAAACTTAGCTGTAATGATATTATTATTTATAGCACTTGCTTATCAGATGAGCAAAAAAAACAAAATATAGCTATATTAAAATTATCAGATATAAGTAAACTTCGAAATACTAATGATATTAATCAGATATTAAATCTTAAAGAAGCAATACAATGTACTAAAATAAGTTTCTCTAAAAATAATGATGAAACATTTAATTTGGAAATAACAATTGCGGAACAAACAAATCAAATAATTAAAAGTATTTTATTTAGAGGATGGAGTATTAAATTACCAAAACTATTTAGATGTGCAAGACATAATAATATTATAATTGGATCAAACTATAGTCCTGAAAATATACAGGATTTTATTACGACTTTAAATGAGTTTTCAGGTACTCAAACTACACCTAAATATGAAAATCAGATTTTAATAATTGATGCAGGTGCAAATCCGTCTGTATTTTCATGGATACCAGGAGGTGGTAAGTTTTCATCAAGTACCGGATTTGATCTTCGTATATTTAAATTAGCATGGTATAATTTAAGAAATGAATTTTTATACTTTGAGACAAATCCAACTATAAATATTTCTTCAAAAAATCCAGGTTATATTAAATTAAGTCCAGGAGCCTCACTAGTTTATCTTAATAAATATAATCATAAATACTCACTTAATATAAATTTACCTATTAATACAACAGAAATACCATCTTTAAATATAACTAAAATGATCTCTCCTACAACATCACTTGAATATCAAATTAATAAACCTAATTTTGTAAGTCATACAAATATTAAAATGGAATTTCATGGAGAGGGTCAATATATTAATAGAGTACTTAAAAGATTTAATATTAATACAGAAAGCGATTCTAAATCACATGTATTAACATGTGGTAATGATATTTATTTAAAATTTTACAAGTTTACAAATAGTATGTTAAGTATAAATATATCTCCTCAGATAATTAGTAATTATATTGATATTGGAGGTAAATTATTATTTAATCTTTATTATTTTAAAAAAGTACAAGATAATATAATAAATTTTAGTATTATAAATGGATATGCAGCAGGTAAAGTATTACAAAGTTATCATGAAAAATCAGATATACGGTTTATACTATATGATGAGGAAAGTATAAGTAATTTTGTTATTTTATTTCGATTATTAGCATTAAAAGAGATTATTAGCACTCAATCAATTATAGGTATGAACTTTGCCTCCTTACAGTGTGGAGGATTTTGTAATTTTGGACTTACATCTTATTTAGATATAATAGATTTAGATTGGTATAAAAGTCATAGAATATTACAATTATGCTTTTCCTTTGGTTTAATAACTACTATTTGTATTATGTATATGTTATATATATTCTTTGCTTTTGGATTAAGATTTAAAAATAACAAGTTAGAGTTATATTATGAATTTGGTGTAATTAATAATAACAACCCATTTATTATAAAATTAGGAACTCCTATAAATCCCAACAATGTTATTTCAGATATCTAAATAATATTTACATTAACAATAAGTGATTTTTCATATTCTTCTACTATCGATTTAATTGTTATTTTTGATAAAGGTACTATTAATATACCTTTAAGTGTAGTTTGTTTAATTTTCATTTCAATATATTGTTGAATTTGCTTTTTAATATCATTTGTATTTTTACTTAAATGAATAATATGCAGAAATTTATTTGTATTTTTTTCAAATTCTTCAAAACTTGCATGATTTTTACATATATAATCTGAAGAAACAAAGTTAGCTGAATCAACTTTTTTACATATAAACAGATTATTATCTGTATCTATTGTGCTTACAATTGAAAGATCTATACTACCTTTATTATCATTTATTGGAGGGATATATTTATTAGTAATTGATGATTTAACAAATTTTTGTAAAGGCTCTCTAGATGAAAACATTTCTATTATATCATATTCATTATTAATATCTGCTATACCAATTTGTTTAATAAGATATCTCTCTAATTTCTCTTCTTGTTTATTAGGCTCTACTTCATTTGTAATAGCATATGCACTACTCTCTAAGTTAGTAAAGAAATTAGAAATAGTAGAATAAGTTGTATTTTTTAATATATTGATAATAATTGCTTTTTTTTTCTTTAATAATTCTTTAATATTATTAGATATATCTGAATTAGCTTCTATGTTATTAAAACACTTTTCTGTTTTTTCCTTTAAGTTTCTATTACCTAAATCAATTTTATATATCATACATCTTCTCATTATTTCTGGATAAGATGTTTGATCTGCCTCTACTGTCTTGTCAATACTAGCTTCATTACTTGTAACTCCTGTAAAGAAAAACTGTAGACCTTTTGTATGTAATGATGAGCCTGTAGATCCTCTGATAACTGGTTCACTTCCAGTGCTCATAGTTAGTAAAGTTGAATATCTATCCTTGCCAAATCCTGTACCTGATTTCGATTGTTCCCATACTTTAGTTGTTTCATCTAACATGATCATTAAATGATTATTACCTGATTGGGCTTTTGCTAACTCATCAACAAAATCTATTTTTGATCCTAAAAATCCGGCAACTTTCATTTGATTAGCATTCATTGAAATTACTTGTACTTTAGGTATCTTATAATCTTGCGCTACTTTATTAAAAGATTTACATACTTGAGTAAATAGTGCTGTTTTTCCGCTACCAGCTGGTCCATATATAATACTTGACATATTTTCTCCTTTTTTTGCAGCATTTATAAAATTATGTACAAACGTTCTAACTAGTTCTCTTTGATCCTTATATTCTATAATAGCATCCTTAACAACAGCATCCTCTATTTTTTTTAGATCTTCTTTTGATTTTTTTTTAAGTTCTGTAGTAAGTTTTGATTCATATTTACTTTCAGTATCTTCTTTTTTATCTATAAAATTGTTTCTTTTGTTTATTATGATTATCAATGAAATCGCTAATATTGTTATTTTAAATACAAATAATTTTATTTTTTTTCTAATTTGTTTTTTTGTTGTTTGTTTTGGTTTTTTTTCAATTGGTATTTCTTCTATTGCTTGGATAATTTCATCTGGACTTGCATTATTTTCAATTAAATTGATAATTTCTACAGCTCTTTGATATGATATAAATGATTCTATATGTTCTATTATTTTTTTATCTGCTTTATTATTAAGTATTAAAAAATACTCATGTGCCGTTATTTTTAGCCATCCTTGAAATAAATCTCTATATTCCGATTTATTTATTTCTTTTATTATGTGTTCTGATTTTTTTCTATTGTTTTTTCTGATATCTAGAGATTTTGGATTAAAGTGAGAAGCTTCTATAAAATCATCAATTATTTTTGCATCTTCTTTATCTATTGAATTACTATCTGCATCAAAATGTCCATACAAAAAAAATAATAACATAATATAAATATATTATATAAGACATAAAATATGTTATAAAAATATAAATAAATATATCTAAATAAAAAAGATATACTATGTATATGATTATTTTTATTCACGGTAATATGATATTTCAATCTCTATCGGATACTATAGCTAAACAAATAGGAGAAGGTATTTCTAATTATATTAGCTCAAAATATAATATTTGGAAAACATTAATAGATATGCAAACTCAAACTACTATTTTTCTAGAAGGTTCAAGTGATTTTACAGATGTGGTAGTACTTAGTCCAGATGTGCAAGAAAAGTTTAGCGAAATGAAATATACTATTTCATCTATTCTTAAAGATGGAGTATCTAGAAATGCATTATTATCTGGTCCCCCAGGTACATCAAAAACATCTATACTATTGAATTTAGCTCATTTTTTTCGATCTACTCATAAAAAACATAAATATAAAATTACTATAATTATAGGATCCTTTTTTGCTGTTTTTGAGGAATCTAAAGCTATAGAAATACTTAATGCCTATTTTAATCAGGTAATTAGTGATATGAAAAAAGGAGTTAATATATTTATAGGAATAGATGAAGGTGATGCGTTATTTTTACATGAACAAAATGGAAAAAGATCTGCTATTATCAATACATTTGCATCTTACTTAAGTCAAATTGAGAGATTAGGACAAGAAAATCTTCATAAAAAGAAAAAAATGGGAAAATGTATTATTGTATTCACAACTAATCATCCAGAATTATTTCCAGAAATGTCTGGTCGTAGAATAGGTATTCATATGAATTGTACATTACCTACATTAGTAGAAACTAAACAAATTATTAAAAATCATATAAAAAGGTACTTTAATAAAACTAGTTGGTTTAATATTATGGATGAATTTTTAGATTTTATTGTTACTCAAATAGATGGACTTACAGGAGGAGATATTTATAATATTATTAAAAATATATATCTATTATATGCTTCTACAAATGATAGGCTAAAAAGCAACTTTTTTGTATCTACTAAAAAATTATTTGAATATTTTCTGGATGAGTATTATAAAAAATTACTTATTGTTGGTAAAAAATCAGAGAAATCAGCAAAAAAAATTATAGCAGAAAAAATGTTATTGTTTAATGACTGGATTAGTGAAAGAAATAATATAGCTATAGAGCAATATAATGAATTAAAATATTTATCAGATATAATTGATGTATTAGGCACTGACTTACAAACTTTAATATCAGCTTGCACAAACAATGAAAAAACAGTTATATGGAATATTAGATATCTTATATATAATAACAAATATAATATTTCATTATCTAAATTTGATGAAACAATAACTAAAAATGGATATGTAATAGATAATGAAGATTTATTAGATCATGAGTTAGAACAAGAATGACAACGCGCACCCAATTACTGTTATGCAACTCATAATTAAAAGAATTTTTTTATTAGAATATCCTATTAATTCGAAATGATGATGTATAGGAGTAAATTTAAAGATTTTCTTTTTTCTTATTTTTACTGATAATAATTGCAACACAACAGAAAAAGATTCAATAACAAACATTAAGCTCATAAATATCATTGCTATCTCAATTTTATAAATCATGGCCATTGAAGTAAAATAACCTGCAAGAAAATAGGATCCAACATTACCCATAAATAATTTGTTATTCATATTATAATATAAAAAAACAGATAAAGATATAAATAATGAAATTAGAGAATATAGTACTATAAATTGTTTCATAATTATAAATCTAATAATTAAAGATGCTATAATAATAAGAGAAGGAAATCCTAGTCCACCATTAATACCATCTGTAATATTAATAGAAGTGGTCATACATAAATAATAAATAGGAGCAAGTAAAATATATAAAAAATTACTTTTAATCATTATAAATAATATTAAATATCCTTGATTTAAATATAATGCATTATATAAGCTAATAATAAGTCCAAAAGTTAAAACTACAATAATAGCAGTATTCCATGAAAGTGTCTTATTATTCATTTTATAATAGTCATCAAATGCTCCATATAATGAAAATAAATATATAAATATTTTTAATATTATTGTATTAATATTAATTGTTACTAAGAAACTTAAACTGGGCCAAAACATTATACCTCCCATTGTTTTTATTTTAGGTTTATTAAAGTGATGAGTAATATAATTATTAATTTTTTCATATATATTTATATATTTATTAAATAAATAATAGATGACATAATAGAACAAAATATTAATAGTTATAAATGCACATAAAAAATAAAAAGCTTTCATGTAAATATTATGATATATTACAGATATAATACAGAAAGAAAAGAAGATAATTGAATTATGAATCAGCATATTATTGTGATAGCAAATCATAAAGGGGGAACAGGTAAAACAACTTTATCTACTTTACTTGCAATTGGTTTACAAAATAAAAATTATCAAGTAGTTCATATTGATTTAGATGCTTATCAAGGTAGCGCATCAAACTTTTGGTTAACAAGAGAACCAATAAGTAAAGAGTACAATCTGAAAACGCCAGAGTATAATAAAATATATTTTAGTAAAAATAATGATAAGTTTATAGCATCTCAAGAAGATAATGAAAATTTAAATAATATGTTAATTAAATATAAGGATAAGAACTTTATTATACTTGATACTGCTGGTAGTGAGAATAATTTTACTTCTTATAGTATAAATAAAGCAAGTTGCGTGATTACTCCAGTTACAGATAGTCCTTTAGATATATCAAGTATAATTAGTAAAGATAATGAATATAAGTATGGACCATTTGCTAAATTTATATTTGATCACAAAATTAATCAAATGCGTACAGGAAATATATTTGAATGGATTGTAGTAAGAAATAAAATACCAGTTACTCCAGGATATAATTTTAATACATCTTTTATTGAAAAAGCATCTAAAAATTTGCAGTTTTATTATTACTCACCTATTTATGATAGAGAAATATATCGAAAAACATTTGATTATGGTGTTACAACTTATGATTTAACTTTATTAGATAGTAATCCTAATAGTGTATTTACTAATTTAACCGCATATAATGAAATTGATAAATTTATTAATTTTGTTATTAATAAAACTCTTAAATTATAAGTAATATATTTACTATCAAAAAGTATAATAGATATATTTGAAGTTAAATAATTAAATAAGATCTTGTAATAAAAATGCCTCTAAATTATTAATAGGTATAATTTCTACTTTGTATTCAGAGGTTTTCTGTTTAAGATAAGGAATATGGTCTTGTAAATAGGATGGCATATATATATTTGTAATTTTTGTATTAGCATTTAATCCAGAAATAATATCAATATACATTTTATCTAAAGAACTAAGAGAGATAAAATCTCCATTTGAAAGAAAATCTCCGCATATAAGACAGTCTTTATGTTTCTTATTTTTGTATAATTCTAATGCTATTAAAATAATAATATAATTACTTGGTTTTGATGTTCCTTTAACTTCTAAATAAGTAACTATCTTCCTTAACTCTTCATCTTTTATATAATCAGTAAGATTACTGCTTTGAGGAACATTGGATCTTTGTCCATAATATAAATCTTCATAATATTCGCCAGATTCTTTATATGTTGGTATACTAATATATCCTGGTTTACTCGTAGTTTTTTTAATGGAAGAAGGAACAACAAAACTATAACAATAATTTTTTGCGAAAGCAATTATATTATCGGGATTAATATGCTGAGAAGTATTAGATATAATTTGTGATATTATTTGTGTAATTTTACCAATAATATCTCGAATAGAAATACTCGCTTGAGATAAATATGTAAGAAGATTGCTAACAATCTTTGATATATCTGACTTTTGTATTTGTGCTTGCATTTTATCATCTTCATTCCATTTTATATTTAATTGATCTATTGCTGCTTTTTCTTGATTTGCAGAACTAATAGGAGACATAAGCATCATATTACATCTACTTTTTAATGGAGAAGATATACTATCTGGATCATTAGCGCAGAAAATCATAAATCCAGATATACCTGTACCCATATATACATCTTGAAGAGTATCTCCATTTGCAACTGAGAGTAATATATTTTGTGCACTTGATCCAGATTGAGCTGATCCAGCTTTATCTATTTCATCTACTATAATAAGAGGCAAGTTTGTTGGTCCAGTATGATCAAAAATAGTTTCAGATAATGTATTAGCTAAATATACATATCCTGGAGAAGAATTTGTATATACTGGATCAGATCCTACTAGTCTAGTCGATGGAGTGCTTGAAGATGCAGATAAATTTACAATAGCTGATTGCATAGGTGCTAATTTTCTTGCAAGCTCAAAAGATTTATTTATTTGATTATCAGTAAGAGTAATATTATCCGTTAAACATAATAAGTCTGTTATTTTTCTTGCTTTATGTATTATTATATCTAATACTAATCTGAGTAGCTCTATCGCCTTAAGTAATGATGTTTTACCATTACCAGGAGGTCCATATAAAAATATAGGACGAGGTGGTGCTACTCCTTTTATATAAGCATTGAAAGCATCAAATATTGCACAAGTAATAGGATCTTGACCATAAATATATTGTGTAGCTTTTTTCCATATTTTTCGTCTATCCGCTTCAGATATTTTAGATAGATTATATTTACCTACAGTACTATAACTAGGTGCAAATTTAGCTTTATTTTGTCTAGTTGTTTTAATAGCCGAAGTAACACTATTAATGATACTATTTTTAGTAGTATTAGGTATATGTGAATATGGATTTTCTTTTGTTGGTAATTTTATCTTTAACATATCTGAATGAAACTCTCTATCCTCAAATTTACTTTCGTATGAATTGATTGTTATTTCAGGTATAGTCGTCTTCTTGTCTTGAAATAACTTATTGAATGCATCTTCTTTATTATATGGAGCATCATTTACTGCTTTATCATTTTTTATTTTGTTAGACCATTTGAGTTCCTTAATTTCTTCTCGTTGTTCCTCTAATTTTTTATTTATATCCTTAATGTCTTCATTTATTTTAGAGTTATATGAAGCTCCAATAATTGCTAATATAATGACAACTATCCCAATTACTACAAATATTTTGAACAATATATTTATATAATTTGATAATTTTGGCGCTTGAAATGATGTTTTTTGAGTATTTATAGATGAAGAATGATCTTTTAATAATTCTTTATCATACAGATCATCTAAACCAAGTAATTCTGCTTTATATTTTTTAGATTCATTATCTAGTGCATAACAAACAAAGAAATACATATTAAGCAGTCTCAAAAAGATGATCTAAGCATTCATTTAAGGTTTCACAATAAATAATATTAGCTGTACTTCCTATTTCTTTTAATAGATTTTTATATACAGTATTATTTATTTCCAATTCTTTAGGTAAAATAATAATTTTATACTTATTACCAAAATAATTTAAAATCATTTTTAATCTTGATGACATTTCTGAAGCAACTACAAGTCTTGCGCTATTATTTAATCCAGCAAGTAGTAGTGCATCAGATTTAATTTTTACTCCTTTAATTACAGATATTACTGCTTGAGCTACTACTGCCATAAACATATATATATCTTGATATTGTATTGATTTTTCTGATAATACTGTGCATGTTTTAGTAGTAATAAATGATTTGATTGGACCGCTATAACTAGGATGCATAATATTACTTAATACTGATTGTAATGATTGTTCAATATCCGGAGTAGCTTTATATAAATTTTGACCATTATGATCAGTACAATTTACTGCTAAATATACACAATTTTGTGTTGTTTTTGGTGCAGATGCCGCATTTATTACTGTAAGAGATAAAGATCCATCTCCATTTCTTAATACACCGATAATATTACCAACAAATGAGTTACCAGATATTGGAATAAAAGCAAATGAAGGTAAATACTTTTGTATAAATTCTGCAATATTATTTTTATCTATTGTTTTTGGTCCATTATAATTAGGATTCTCTAATATTTCACGTATAGCTGAAAGTAAATCGCCACCAAGAGATAGTATTTCTCTCATACCAGCTTTATCACTATAAAAATAAATAACAATTATATCAAAAATATTTTTGTCTACTTTTGCATGCTGTTGACTTGTATTTATTTTTTCAATTTCGCCTGCATATTTTCTTTGCAGTGTTTTAGATTTATCTGAATTTGCAATAGCTGTAAATTGCAATATTTGTAAACGAGATTTTAAATGTTCTGGTATTGTTTCGGTAGTATTAGATGCTGTTATCATAAATAGATTTTCTTTTGGTATTATAGTATTCATCCATGTATCTTTAAATTGAGATGAAGGCTCTAATACACTTAATAAAGTATTAACCATTTCTATATGCGCTTTATCTATTTCATCAATTCCAATAACTTTAATTCCTTGAAAATATTGCCCTAATCTACTTAATATATCTGATTTATTTATTGACTTTTTATTATTTTTTATATGATCAATTATTATTTCTGCTATTTTATAAGAATAAGATTCTGTATTAAATGTAACACCTGAAAAGAAAGCTTGAGCAACAGATCCTGGTATAGATCCTTTATATACTTCTGCGTGACCCTCAAGAGATTTTGGATCTTTATTTTTACTTAAGTCAATTTCAAATAAATAATCTCTTCTTAATGCAAGAAATAAACGCCTAAACTCTGAATTCGTTTGCAATAAATCTAGAATTGAATTTATCACATCTTCTATACAAGATGAATCTATTTCATAAAATACTGAAATAAGATCATATAAACCTAGCATACTAGCTGCATGGTTAATAGAAGATGATTTACCAGTACCAGGAGGACCATTTAATAATAATGGATTACTATTTTGTTTATTTATAAATGCTATTATTTTTTTTGTAATTATTGTTTTGGCAGCTTCTGTTCCTTGTAAAAAATAATCCAAAAGATCTTCAAAAAATTTCTGTATTAATTTTTGATGTTTATTAAACATTATAATAAGTCTATCCGTTTTTATATCAAGAGATTTGCTAATTAAATCAATTTTTTTTGCTTTATTATCTGCGTCTGGTGTAGCATCGATTGCTTTTTTAAATTCATTACCTACTTCATTACCTACTCTGTTATATGGTATTTGTGCAGAAGTATTAGGTGTTGCTTGTTGATTTTCTTGAGATATTCTTCTTGTAATTACGTTATGTATATTGCCTTTTATGCTATTTTCTTGTTTTAAATTAATTCTATTTGTACTCAAAAATACACGAAACATATCTTGTATTTCAGGTGTAATTTCTGTATTATACAAATGAATTTCAATAAGATCTGAAAAACTACGAATATACTCAAATGATGTGCTATTTATTTCTCCTTCTGTAATTGTAAGTATTTTTATATTACTTTTTATAGCTGATTTACTAAGTTTTTCTAATACATCTAAATTTGATACGCGAGCATGTATTGGTTGATCTGTGTTTTGATAAATATCAATATGACCTTTAATATTATCTGGTGTAAAATTTATAAACTTTAATTGTACACTCGCATAAACAAAGATATTTTTCCTATTAATGCTTATAAAATTTTCTATGAATTTAAATGTAAAAGTATTCGTATACATAATTTATTTTATATTATTATTTGTTATTTATATCTTAATATATTGATTTTTATATCTGATTTATTATCTTAATATTTTGATTATTATTTGTCTAAGAATAATCCAGGAGTATATGTAAATGCACTTTTTCGTTTAATAATAAGATATGTAAATATTCCTACTATTGCAAAAAAAGCAAATAAAAATCCAATAATATATCCAGCTATACTACCTCCATTTTCTACTTCATTTGTCTTTTTATTAAACTGACAAGAGTCTTTTTGTAATTGTTTGGATTTTTCCTCAAGATCATCTATATTCTCCTGTGTTTTTAAATGTGTTGTTATATTGGTTTCGAGAGTGTATTTTAATTCTTGTGTTTTTTTATTTAATTTCTCTACTTTTTCTCTTACTTGCTTAGCTCTTTCTTCTTTATTGCGTTGATAAGTACTGTCAATAGTTTTTGTTATAGCATCTATTAATTCTTGTAAATAAGAATCATTAAGATCTTTTTGAAATTTTATAAGATTACCAAGAATTTGTTCTGCTATTTCTGTTTTATCTGTAGATCGTAATATTTCTGATTCTAAATCATATAGATTATCTGTATCGAGTATATTGCCTTTAAATTTAAAATTATCTTTTAAATATTTAATAAAAGATTTATATCTTTTTATTCTATTATCTTCGTATTCAGGTTTTTCTNNCATATTTATTTACTTTTCGTTTTTTTGTCTTTAATTTTAATGGTTGAGTATCAAAGTTTTTTGACCTAATTGGATTAATAAAAATAATTTCTTTTGGTCGTTTTTGATTGGTATTGATACATTGTCTTTCAATATATTTAATAATAAATAACATACTATCTTCATTTAAAAATAAATTATAAAAATCTAAATATCTTGCTTGCCATATATTCTTAGTAGGTGGCAATTTAATAAAACTATCAAAACCTTCACCAGAAAATATACTTAATTTATGCTCTTTATTTGGTATATTTATTTTATAATCTTCTATATCTTTTGATGTTTTAATTATGATATTTTGAATACAATATATCAACATTATAGTATCTTACATAATAAATATTATATTTATATTATTATATATAAATTTATGCAAATAAAATTATAACTAATTTATTTACTATATTTTCTTAAAGAAATATCTTGATCTTATTTCTTTTGCTGTTTTACCTAATCTAGCTGCAATAGATTCAACACTATGCAATTGTTTTAACGCATTAAATGTTGCATAAATTGTATTATGCGGAGAAGATGATCCAATAATTTTACTAACTATATCACTTATACCTGCAACATGCATAACATCTCTTACTACGCCTCCTGCAATAATACCAGTACCTTGTTTTGCGCTATTTATTTGAACCTTAGTTGCTCCATTTTTAGCAAATGTGTTATGAGGTATTGTTCCATTAATAATAGGTACTTGTATTAAGTTTTTATAAGCATTACGCTCTGCTTTTTTTTGAGCATCTGCAGAATCCTTAGCTTTACCTGCACCAACACCAATTTTACCTTTTTTATCACCAACTACAACTAGAACTCTCATGCTTTTAACTCTACCTCCTGTTGTTGTTTTAGATACAGAAGCTCTTACAACTGTCTTAACTATAAATTCATTATTTTCATCTCTCATATTTTAATATTCTCCCTAATACCTTCTGCTACTTTTTCAATTCTACCTGTATATTGATATTGACCTCTATCAAAAATACACTGAATAATACCTGCATTTTTAGCTCTTTCTCCTAGTAGTTTACCAACAAGATAAGCTCCTTCTTGATTATATCCTTTACCTTTAAAATCTGATTCTAAAGAATTAGCATAAGCAACTATCTTTCCATTCATAACGATTGAAGCATAAATATTATTTACTGATCTATAGACTGTACATCTAGGATAGTTATTAGAATTTTTGCTTTTCATATTGTATCTAATACGATTTAATTTGTCATATTTTCTCATTTCTTTTTACCCTCCTTTCTTCTCATTAATCCAGCTGCCTCTTTTGCAACATTAATTACACCTGTTCCTTTATAAACATTATATTTTAGTTTTTCAATTTTTGCAACAATATCTCCAAGTAAAATTGCATCTGGAGAGCTAAGTGTGGCATTAAGTACTCCTTCAAGTTTTATATCTACATTATCAGGTATATTTACTTCTATAACATGACTAAAACCTAGAGATAATTGTAGTGTTTTACCCTTAAGCATCATTTTATATCCTACGCCTACTACTTTGATTTTTTTTTCATAAAACTGATTTAATCCTCTTATTGCATTAAAACAAGTACTTTCTGCTGTACCTAATAAGGCTTTATTTTCTGAAAAAAACTGAATTGAATTGTTGTTAATTTCATATGTAACACCTGTTGGTAAATGGCAATTTACTGTTTTATTATTTTTTGAAATTGAAATAGTATTGCCGCTACTTGTAATTTTATGATCATTTAATTTAATTTCTTTAAATTTCTTAGACATTAGAAAACCTCCAATAGTAATTCCCCGCCGATACCTTTATGATTAGCATCTGATCCAGACATAATACCTTTACTTGTTGACACAATTGTAATACCATAATTTCTTTTTGATAGTACTCCTTGTTTACTAATATATTGTCTTAATCCTGGTTTAGATTTCGCAAATATATCATTAATAACAGATTTTTTATTTTCATCATATTTTAGATATACTGTTACAAAAAAGTCTGTAGGTACAGATTCATATGAATTAATATATCCTTCTTTCTTAAGTACATCTAGTATACCTAATACAACTTTTGATTTAAGTACTTGTATTGATATTTTATTTACTCTAGTGCCATTTTTAATTCTGGCAATTGTATCCCATATTCTACCAGGTTGCATGATGTACTCCTGGTATTTTACCTTGTGATACTAATTCTCTTAATAGCCATCTAGAAATACCAAATGTTCTACTATAAGCCCTTGGATTACCTGAAATTGAGCATCTATTTCTCGATCTTACCTTAGATGTATTTTTTGGTAATGCATCTAATTTAAAATGAGCTTGAATTCTCTCATTCATAGATAAACTAATATTATCTCTTATTTTTTTTAGTTCTTCTCTGAGATTATGATATTTCTCTTGAAGTTTTTTAATATTTTTTTCTCTTTCTATTTTACCTTGTGTTGCCATATTTTAACTCCTAATTGGTAATTCCAATGCTTCTAATAAAGCTACAAAATGATCCTTGTTTCTACAAGAACTTACAATAGTTATATTGCATCCTTCTTTTACTAAAGCGTTTTCAGCTTTAATATCATTAAAAAAACTTAAATCTTTAATACCAAATGATATACTATAATGTTTACCAGCAGTATTAATGCTTTTTGCAAATAATCCTGGCCAGCTTCTATCATTCAATAAAGCTACTTGTAATTGCCCTAAAAACATATACATTTGATTTTTTCTTAATGTAACCATAGCTCCATTTATCTGACCTTCTCTAAGACCAAATTGAGCAATTGATTTTTTTGCTTTTGTTGCTACAGCTTTTTGAGAAGCTATTGTTGTCAATTTGTCAATATTGGATTGAGTATCTCTTCTTTTATTTAATCCAATACTAAGTGAAATCTTAGTAATACTAGGTACCTGTAAATCATTAGTAAATTTAAATTTTTCTTTTAAATCTGGTATAATTTTTATTTTATATAGATCTTTAAAGTATGTATTATTTATCTTTTCAGTCATTTAATAGTACTCCTTTTATTGCTGTTCTAACATATTTTTTATTTTCATTTAAAACTCTCTTAAGTCTAGTAACTTGTTGATCGCTGTTAATAATCATAACGTTAGAATGACTAATAAATCCTTCCTTAAAGATAATTTCTTTTTCGGTGGATCCTTCTTTTTTACTTGGAAAATGAGCTTGCATTCTTACTCCTTCAACTTTAACTAATCCTCTTTTACGATCAAAGTCAATAATTTTAGCAATTGTGCCTTTATCTTTTCCTGTAATAACTTTTACTGTGTCTCCTTTTTTAATTAAACATTTTTTATACTTCATTTAAAATACTCCATCTGACATTGATAATATCTTTTGATAGCCACGTTTAACTAATTGTTCAGATACATTACCATGTACTTTTGTTCCTAAGGGCTCATTTTTATTATTTAATAATACAACTGCATTATATCCAGCTCTACTCCATTTTCCTTCGCTTTTTGTTGGAGCATTGGTACTTACTATAACAGCTTTATAATGATCTCCTTTTTTAACTTTAGAATTTGGTACTGCTTTTTTAATAGCAACTCTAACTATGTCGCCACTATTTGCAGCAGATCTTGGACTTTTTTTATATATATGAAAGATTTTACCTTCTAATCCCCCAGAATTATCAGCAATTATTACTTTTGTTTCTTTTCTTAGCATTATTTAACTACTCCTATAAATTCATATCTTTTTGTTTTTGATTTTGGTCTACAAGGAGAAATTTCTACTGGTGTACCAATCGCAATTGGTTGTTTTAATGCATAATCAATAGTATATCTTTTAATTGCAACCACTTGTTTTTTCATTTTACCTACTGTTTTTATTCTTGTTACTGTTACTACTAGAGTGCCTTCATAAGCTCTTATAGAACTTACTACTTTAGCAACAAGAACATGTCTTTTTTTTTCTAATTTATTTGTCATCTGAAACCTCTGATTCAATTTTACCAGACTCTACATTATTTTCAAATATAGTATCTTTATATTGTATAACTTTTTGATATTCTTTAAGTGATAATGGCATTGCTAATCCTTGACTAACTTGATTAATAGCAAACTTAAGCTTTTCTTCATATCTACTATCAATTGACTCACTACCCTTAGATCCTATAGTTCTTGTAAGTTTTACCTTTAATTGCAATTTACGCAAATAAAATAACTGTTTTTTCTGATCTGATGTCAATATAATCCTTTTTTTATTCATAACAACTCCTTTGTATCATTTTTGCTTTCACTGATAATTTATATCCAGCTAAGTCAAATGCTTGTTTAGCTTCCTCAAAAGATACTCCAGTTAATTGAAATAGTATTTGTCCAGGACGAACTAAAGCAACCCATACTTCTGGAGATCCCTTTCCTGATCCCATTCGAGTTTCAGCTGCTTTTTTTGTAAAGTTCTTTTGAGCAAAAACACTAATAAATAATTTACCTTTTTTACCTAAAGATCTTACTACTACTCGTCTTACACTTTCGATTTGAGATGCTTTGACTCTAGCGGCACTAACTGCCATAAGACCATATTCACCTTTATCAAGTATAGTATCTGAGTATGAAATTCCGCGTATTTGACCTTGATTTCCCTTCTGTGTTTTTCTGTATTTAACAGATGATGGTGTATTTTTACTCATATATTAACTCCTTCTCGCTACAATAACTTTTACGCCACATGTACCATAACTTGTATGAGCTTGTACAGATGCTTGATCTATATGAGCTCTTAATGTATGCAAAGGCACTGTACCATCTTTATAGATAATAGATCTTGCAATTGATACTCCACCCAATCTACCTGATAGTTTTATATTAATACCTTCTGCTCCATTTTTCATTGCATTACGAACAGCTCTTTTTGCTGCTTTTTTAAAATTTTGTCTATTTTCCATTTGAGTAGCAATACTACCTGCAATTAAAGAAGCATCTATATCTGGATTTTGTATTTCAGATACTTTAACTTCAATATTAAGACTCATATCTTTTTTAATACTTTTGTTTAGTAATATTAAAACTGATTCAGCTCCTTCTTCTTTAACCTTAGTAAAATATGATATTTTATTTACTTTCATTTCTACTACAGTCTTATGATTTAATCTCATAATAATAACGGAACTTACTTTTTCATATCCAAACTTTGCAAATATATATCGACGTATAATTTCATCTTCATATACATATGATGCAAATTCTTTTTTTGTTTTAGCTACCCATATAGATTGCTTCCATCCATTTATAGATGTTCTTAATAGACATGCATTCTGTTTATTACCCATTTTGACTCTCCATATCTTCTCCACCTAATAAACTTTTATCTTCTATCATTACTTTTTTACTACCAGATAACCATACAGTAACATTACTACTATATTTAGTAATAGTATTTGCTGCACTTTTTGCTCTTGGCATAAATCTTTTCATATAAGTACCTCTACCTACACTTACCTCATTTATAAATAATGAATCTACATCATAATTTTCTTGTTTTGCATTTGCTATACAAGATTTTATTAGTTTAGATAATAGTCTACAAGATTTTTTATCCATATGATCTAAAGCTATACAAACTTTTTGAGCATGTTTACCCTTTGCTAAATTTGCTGCTAATCTCATTTTTAAAGGCGAAATACGAATATTATTTGCTGTTGCTTTTTTCATTTTTTCTTTCCTCCATCTTTCTTTTTAGCTCCGCCATGAGATTTAAAGAATCTAGTTGGAACAAAAGATCCTAAAGTAAAACCTACCATATCTTCTTTGATAAATATTTCTTTATAATCTTTTCCGTTATATACTTGTATTCTCATACCAATCATTTCAGGCATAACACGAGATCTACGATCTCTAGTTTTTATAAATTTTAATTTACCTTCTTTCATTTTTTGAACCTTAGTATATATTTCATGACTGATATATATCTTACGATTAACTATCTTACCTTCTTGTACTATCTTCATGCATTCTTCCTCTTTCTTCTACTAATGATATTTACATTTCCAACTGTTCTGGTTCTAGTGCGTTTACCTTTAATAACATTACCATTAAAGTTAGAGAGTATTCTCTTACCAGGAGTATTACCTCCGTTGCGATGTGATACAGGATTTTTAGCAACTCCTCTGGTTTTTGGTGTTCTACCTCTCCAGCGATTATTACCAGCTTTACCTATTACTTCATTCATATGATCAGGATTTGATACTCTACCTATTGTTGCTCTACAATTAACAGACACTCTTCTTACTTCTTTTGAAGGTAATCTAAGTGTAGCATAACCATCTTCTTTATTAACTAAAGTAATACCCGTTCCTGCAGATCTACCAATTTTACCTCTACGACCTGGTTGCATTTCAACATTGTGTATAATTTGACCAACATTAATATACTCTATTGGTAAAGTATTACCTGGTATTTGATCAGCATTTGTGCCAGAGCATACAGTATCTCCTACTTTTAAGTTATCTGGACATAAAATATAAGATAAAGTACCATCTTCATATTTTATTAGAGCTATAAATGCTGTACGACCTGGATCATACTCAATTCTTTGAACAACAGCATTCATATTATCCTTTTTTCTATGAAAATCAATGATACGTATTATTTTCTTATGTCCTCCTCCTCTACCTTGAGTAGTAATAACGCCTCTATTATTTCTTCCTGCAGTATTTTTACCTCTAATACATAAAGATGATATAGGACCTCCTTTCCATAAATCACGTTTATCTATAAGAGAAACACTTCTTCTACCTGGACTAGTAGGTTTAAATTTTCTTAATGTAGATTTTTTAAGACTCATCTTTAAATATTTCTCCCGCATTCTCTAAACTATCAACAGTTACATATACTTTTTTATATGCACTTTTTTTTACAGATTGTCTACCCTTAATCATTTTGGTTTTACCAGGAGTATTTACAACTCTTACTGAATACACCTTAACACTAAAAAGAGCTTCTATTGCTAATCTTATTAGCTGTTTATTAGCCCATTTAGGAGTAATAAATGATATACAATTATTATTTAATTCCAAACTTGTGGTTTTTTCTGTAAGTATTGTTTTAGCAATAATACTACAAAATACTGGATTATTTTTATCTTTAAATACTATTTTCTTCATAATCTACTCCATATTTTTTATTAATAGCTAATAATGCACTTAAACTTAAAATAATTTGTTTCTTTTTAAGTAAATCTACAAAATTCATTCCACATACAGGTAAAAAGTCTACATTTGGTATATTACGACCAGAATAGTACATATTTTCATCAAGTATATCGGATATAAATACAGATTTCGGTGCAATATTACAATTGTTTATAAATTGAACAAACTCTTTTGTATTTTTTGTATTAAAAGATAAATCATCTATAAACAAGATAGCATTTTCTCTATATTTTGCTGATAACAAAACTGCCATACCTTTAGAAACTTTCTTTTTAGGCATAGTATAACTATAAGTAGATCCATCTGGACCATGCACTACACCTCCACCTCTATGATGAGAAACACCTCTAGATCCCATACGAGCTCTACCACTTCTTTTTTGAGGTCTCATCTTTCTATTACTATAAGATACTTCTCCTCTTGTTTTGGTTGATGCTGTAGTTTTGCCTCTTCTATTTGATATTGCCCATTCATAACATTCTTGTAATAAGATTTTATTAAATGGAACATCAAATATATCATTTGACAATTGTATAGATTTTACATTGTCTCCACTCTTGTTAAGAATGTTTGCTAATAAGATATTATGTTGTTCTTGCATTATATACTCCTCTTAATAGCAGAAGAGACAGCTACTACTTGTTTTTTTGGACCTGGCACAGAACCAAATATCATTAAAACTTGTTTATCTCCCTCGACTGTTATAACTTTTAATACTTTTAAGTTTTGTTGAGTAACCTGAGTTGCTCCTAAATGACCTGCCATTTTCTTTCCTTTACCGGTTTTACCAGGATCTTGTCTGCATCCAGTGGATCCTCCAGAACGATGAGAAAGGCTTGCACCGTGAGATGCTCTTCCTCCCTTAAAATTCCATCTTTTCATAACTCCAGCAAAACCTTTTCCTTTACTTTTAGCAGTAACATCAATAAATTCTCCTTCTTGAAATGGTATAGATATTTGACCTACATCTAATGTAGTGGATTTAATTTCTCCATGTGTTACTTCCTCTTTACCAATCTTGAAGAGTTCATCTTTTTGAGGCTTCTTCATTTTACGTTTAGTTTTGACATAAATGATTTTTTTATTATTATTTTGTAATACTTCTTGCTCTAATAAAGATAAAACAGTAACTGGTACAATTTTTTCGTTGTACAATATACTTGTCATACCTTCTTTTTGAAAGTAAATCTTACTTTTTTTCTCTTTTATCGACATATTTCTCCTAGAGCATAGCGCTATATTAATATATATACCATTGGCTCTTATGAAACAATTATAACATATTTGTAAATATTTGTAAAATTAGGTAATTATTTTTTTATTGCTCAACTATAAACAATTTAATATTACCTATGATTAAATGTTCTATAGCTAAAAAAAAGTTTTCTTCATTAAAATCCTTTTCTTCTATTAGAGAAAAACCTGAGTATAAAGCATTATAGTACTGATGATTATCTTTTGAGTTTTTTAGTGGTATAAGTAGTGCTTTTTTTTGATATAAGGTAAATGATCCAATTGCATTTGCTCCTGCTCTTGATATAATAAATTCTGCATTAGCTGTAATATCATTAATATTATCTTTAATCTCTAGATAATTTACAAATTGTAATCTCATATTATAATCTGTAAATTTACTTGTATCTTTTACCTGTATAATAAAATTAAGATCATATTTTATTGCATATTTATTTACTAATGGAACAACATTTTTATCGAAAAAATCAGATCCTAATGATCCGGCATATACTACAGCATATTTAAATGTATGTGTCTTTTTTTTTATAGCACTAAATACAGGTAATCCAAAATAATTTTGTCTCTTACAATTTTTAATATAAAATGTAGATAGTAGCGTAAATCCAAAAAATATTGCAACTTTATTTGCTCTTCCCAATATAGCATTTTGCTCATGTACAAGCAACTTTTTTTTTGTAAATATACTGAGTAATCTTGCTGCTATTATAAATGGCAAACTTACATAACATCCAAATAATATTATAGTTTCATATTTACCTAAATTAAATAAACTCCAAAAAAAACATTTTATAAAATGCCAAATATTATAAATACTACTATATCGAAAAGTAGAATAAGTATTATCTCCTATTATAAATTTAGTTGCGCTGTCTTCAATTAATAAATCTCCATCATAGTATTTTTGTAAAACAATAGCAGGTAATACATGTCCTGCTGTTCCTCCTGTAATACAAATTGTGTTTTTACTCATAATCAATAATAAACTATATTACAAACTCTTCAATTCCACATTTTATAAAATATTTATCATGATTTTTACAAATAGATGCTTTATCTATAATCATATTATTTTCATCTTTAAATAAATATGCTGAATATACACCACTCTGGCACGTTGAATGAGCATATAATAATAGATTTTCGTTTTTTTCTAACCAATATTCATATCCATTACTTTTTAGTATATATTGTTTATTATTTGCTACTATTTGTACTTTAGTATTATCTCCTATCAGTTTATTTTCATTTGTATTTTTAATACTATGTATTAATAAAATTACATATATCATACTTACAATAGATATAAGTGCTTTAATGATATTATTGTATGTAATTTTATTACTAAAAATATTTATATATGATTCTTGGCATGCTGTTGTTTTTGATAGCAGATATAAAATACTTATCAATCCTAATAAAATAAATGATGTAATAATAAATGGTTTTGATTGCTTTGAAATTTGAAAATTTAACATATCGTATTCTTATAAAATAATATTATAAATTTATTATTATTATATTTTTATACTTCTAAAGTTAATATTTATGTTAAAATATATTATAAGCAGATATGGCGAAATGGTAGACGCGCAAGATTTAGGTTCTTGTAATGAAAGTTGTGGGGGTTCAAGTCCCTCTATCTGCAATTAATCATGTCCCCTTCTTTGAACATCTCTTTGTTTAATTTTTTCTCTTAAATCATGTTGTTTAGATCTAGTACCTATACCAAGAGTTACTTTAAATTTACCTCTTATATCATAAAAAGAAGTTGGTACAATTACACAGTTATTTTTAGAATATAAACCTATAATTCTTTTAATTTGATTTTTTCTAAGCAAACATTTTACAGATTCTTCCGGTATTATATTTTTTAAAAAAATCTCTGATTGTTGTACATATCCATACATATTACCTAAAGATGGAGGATTTTTTCTAAGTTGTTTTACCATGTTACCTCTTAATACTAATCCCGCTTCAATCTCTATTTCAAAATCATATAAAAAATCTGCTTTTTTATTATTAACTTCCATAATATTATATTGACACAAATTGATACTGAAAATTATTACAATATACTATTGCACTTATGCATTCATTAATATATTTAGCTTTTAAGTCAGACAATCTTGTATACACGTGATCAGCAGATATTGCATGTAAAGTAGTAATTACGTTATGTCCTGTTAATGTTGCTCTAATTACAGCAGATGCACTAATTTCATCTCTAATTTCTCCTATACAAATTAGATCAGGATTTTGTCTCAATGCAGATTTAATACCTTCATCGTAACCAATATTAGATACATCTGTTTGAGATACTGATGATATTGCATATTCTACAGGATCCTCTAATGTAATACAATTACCTTTAAATTTTGTTATGCAAGAATATAATAATGTTGTTTTTCCACTACAAGTACGACCAGCTATAATAACCAAACCTTTTTGATCAAGTATTTGAGAAACAATATGATTTGATAAAAATACATCATCTCTTAGAAATCTAAATGCACATCTCTCACCTGTATTTGTAGGATGTATAGATACTCTTAAAAAATATTTAATGTTTTGAGCTATAAATGGAATGCTAGTTGTTTGAGGTATTATATCTATAATATTTAATCTACAAGCTAATTTAATAATCATTATCATTTTTAAATATTCATCCTTATTAACTTTTAAATGTATATTATTATAATAATTATATATTACAAAATTAATATGATTTATATTTGGTATAAGTATTATATCTGCAGCTTTTGATGTATAGAGTATACTAATTATTTTTAATAATAATTTATTGCTATATAAAAGTTTATTCTCAATTATACATAAAATTTTATTATTCATATTTATTTTGGTGGCAAATGTGGGGATCGAACCCACGACCTACGGATTATGATCCCGCCGCTCTACCGACTGAGCTAACTTGCCATATATAATAATTATATCATATTTTATCTTTTTTATATATTTATTTTGATAAAGCTATTGCTACAGAAGTAGCTAAATTTAAACTTCTGCAATTAAAATGCATAGGTATAGATACAAGTAAATTCATCTGAGCTGCAATATAGTTTTCTACACCATTACTTTCTCTACCAAAAATTAATAAATCATCTTTTTGATATTTAATGTTTGTATATGATAACGAACTATGAGGTGTAAATAATATTTTTCTATAATTAAAATATTTATTCATAAAATCATTAAATGAATTATAAATTTCAATATCTGTTTTATAATCCATTTTTACTCGTTTATATACTCTATCCTCAAGAGAAAATCCCATTGGTTCAATTAAGATAATACTTGTATTAAAACATGCTGCTAATCGAATAATAGCTCCAACATTCATTGCTATTTCAGGTTCATATAATACTATTTTAGGCATATAATATTCTATATTTATAATATATTATTATGTATGAGTATTCAAATATTTGATTGTATTGTAATAGGAGGGGGCGGAGCTGGTT
>DCST01000058.1 GCA_002325765.1 bacterium UBA1459
ACTTCTGCTAAAATTAGAGTTTTGATAAGTTCAAGCAGTATAAATCCAGTTCATACAACTAATGTAATTTTACAAAAATGTAATAATACTGGAACATTAGCGACTAGTGATTTTGATAATATTGATAATGCAACTAATTATGGTATTGGTTCAACTAGAACTGTTCAAAATGGAATTTCATTTACATTTGATTTAACTGCATCTGCTATAACACAAATAAATAATAGAGGTTTATTTAGATTCTCATTAAAAGATTATGCAAATGATTATTTAGGTAGTGTTAATACTGCTGATACTGCTAGTAGTGCGGACGTTGCATCTTATATTGAATTAACTTTTTAAATATAATTTAATATTATAATCTTTTATAGAATTATTAGTAATATTAAGTATTATATCATCAGTTAATGATATTGTTAAACTAATATCAGTTTCTGAATTACCATAATAATTTTCATTTATTATATCACTAATTATAGTAGTATTATCATGTACACATATAATAGTACGATAATATCTATCATCTAAATCTGCTGTATATAAATTAATATTTAATTCTATTATTGGTGATATAGTTTTATTTATTAATGTAATATTTTTAGATGAACTTGCTAATACAACATCTGATATAGTTACACTATTTAATTTATTATCTAGTACTTCCTGTAAATTTTCTATTTGTTTAATTTTTATCATATATTTTTGTTTTATATATTTATGAAATTAGCGTATGATAAAATATAAACATTTTCATTAGTTAATTTTGATTGTTTTCTAAAATCTGATATTAAATTACCAACATATTCTAATGTTAACATTTCATCTTTTCTTATTACACCTTTTGTATATCTACTAGCATCCCAAGCTATTAATACGAATTCTCCTTTTGTTGATAATGCTCTACGTTGTCCTATTAGTGAATTATATACAAAATCTCTAAATTTATTAACATTTTCGGCATTACCTAAACTTGTAAATTTGTATGTATTAAAATACTTATCAAATTTATTCTTAAAATATTCCATTGTAGATTCTTTAGGTGATTTTTTAGATTGTAAAAATAAACGCATTTCTTTTAGTATTTCATTTAAATTTTTTTCATTAACTGTACTATCATCGTTAAATCTTGATTCTTCTTGGATTTTTTTCATTATATTTCCAATAGGCTCTTCAATATTAGCATTTATAGTTTTCATCATACCTTTATAATTATCTGGATTGCTAACTAAATCTGTTATTTTTTCTCTTATATTAATACCAACATTAAATTTAAAAGTTAAATATTCAAAATTTAGTTGTTTGTTTACAAATTTAACATAATCTTTTTTAAGTAAATAATATAATATAACTAATTTATATTTATGATCTAAATTTCTAACTTGTGCATCATTGAGATTTGGATTAAGTTGTTTTAATTTATATAACTGTGGTTCGTTTAAATAAGTTTTCATAGAAAATTCTAACGCAGTAAAATTTTTATAAAAATTCAAGAAAAATGCTTCTATAAAATTTGTTACTTTATAAAAATCTTTAGCTTTTAATTCTACTTTAAATATATTTTCTATATAAGATACTAATAATTTTCTAGGAATTTTAGTAAAATAGTATTCATAATATTTACCTATTTTAGTTTCTACTATTGGAACTTCTGTTAACGTCAAATTATACTCAATCATACTATCATAGAAAGTTTGTGCGATGTTTAGTTTGTTTAACATTTCTCTTAAACTGAACGTAGATTTTCTTCTACGTTCTAAATAAACGAATAAAGAAAATATTCTATTTTGTTGATCTGAATCTTTGACTAATTCACTGATAAATCTAAGTTGTTTATTATTATAATCTTCAAATTCTACATCAATTTCATATTCTTTGTATTTCGCTTGAGTTGGTATTATTTTATTAAATTTAGAAATTGCAATTTCTCTTAACAGATCATCTACTGAATTTATATTATTATTTAATATGTAAAATGGTAATTTAGATTTATCTAATACATTTGAATCTATAATTTTAGCATAAAATCTAGATAATCCTAATTCATTCATAATATCATTTAATATTATGTCATTATCTTCAGTTCTAAAATTTAAATCTAAAATATTATAAAACTCTTCGAATTTTTTTCTTTTACTAGTAATATATATTTCGTCTATTAAAGCGCTAATGGTATTTTCATTTTCTGGATCTACTGAATCATTCCACAAGTATTCATCATCAATTTGAACTATTATATTTAAACTTGATAAAATAAATGAAATGTTTGGTATTAATACATTATAACTTTTAGCTATAGTATTTATAAGTTTTTTGTTTAATATTTGTTTATCTTTTAATGCAGATAAAAATTCAAAATATTTAAATTCTTGTTTATCTATTTTACCAGTTCCGTTATTTCTTTTTAAATTTTGAACATTATTAAAATCTTTTATAATAATTAATAAATTTGTTTCTATTGTAGAAATTAATTTTTTAAATTCTATAATTTTTTCAGATGAATCAATATTATCCAATTCTATAGAATTCCATTTATAATGCGTATAAAATTTTCTAGCATTACCAGCTAAATATTTAATATCAAAAACATCAGATTTAAATATTGCAGATACAACTCTTCTATTTAAATCATATTTTTTTGCTTCTTCATAAATATC
>DCST01000018.1:0-2441 GCA_002325765.1 bacterium UBA1459
CTGGTAAGATTAATTTATTTAACTTAACTTCTTTGACAGATTTAAGTGGATTAAAATTAGCTGGTTATTCTGGGTCTGGCGACATTAATTTACACGGTTTACCTTATTTAGTAGATGTAAATAGTTTAAATTTAACTGGTTATACTGGTAAATATCATATAACATTAACAAATATTAATGGAGATATATTAAAAATAATTTAAAACATTAAAATGAAAATTAAACAAATTGAAGGAGTTTTATCTATATTAAATTATAAATTAGATAATAGTAAATTGTCTAATGATATTACTATGAATGATAATTCTATATTCTCAATACCAAGTCAAAAAAGTATAATTGGTTATACGGAAGATAAATTTTCTAATATTCAAACTAATACTATAGAGTTAATAGAGAATTATTCTATTAATGTTACTGTAGCTAAAAATGTAAATTTTACTATATCAGTAAACCATAATATAGATTTAATTTTAAATGTATTTATTAANNAACATTTAATATAGATTATTTAATAGATTCAAATGATATAATAGAAATAAACTATATTCCAAATGTTTTGTTTTTTAATTGTAAAAATGGTAGCGATATTTATATAAACGATAATGTTTTAATTTTATTTCCATTAGTAGAAGAATATTCAGATATTAAATTAAATTTTGAGAATACAATATTGCATATAGGTTATGTTAATTCTTTTTTAACATTTGATATAGAAAATACTATATCGGAATTAACGGTAGTAAATAGTTCTACTAATATAAATTTTAATATAAACGGAATTGATTATTTATTTAAAACTATAGAAGTAAATAATACGATGTGTTATTTTTTAAGTAGAGTATTTAATTAGTATTATATCTTCGTTATCCAAATTATAATTTACTTTTATTTTAAGTAAATCATCTACTATAGTAAATTGAGTTGAATTTAACTGTAATCCATTTATATAAACATTCATATAATCTAATGGTATATTTTGTAATGTATATGTAAATATATTATTAGCCATAGTATTTGTTGGAATTACAGTTTCTATAACTTCAGTATAATTTTCTTTTTTATTGGCGCTTAATAAATCTAAATAATTTTTAATAAATTCAGAGCTAAAAAATGTAGTATTTGAAGTGTTGTTATAATCTGTAGTTATATCAAATAAAACATAATTTTGAAATAATTTAGATTTAAAAATTCTTATATCTTGGTCGGTAAGAATACTATTACTATTAATACATAAGAGTATATCATTATTATTTTCATTAATCCAATAATCTCCTATTATAGCTGGAGAAATATCTTCTAATAAAGTTGAGTTGTTATATAATCCTTTATAATTATATCCAGCTGGATTATTAAAAGATGAATCATCAATTAAATTTTTTACATCTAATTGATTTAAAATTCTATTAGGATTATTTTCTTCTAAATAAGCTATGCTAGTTTTAGTAGCTAGAATAGATGTTAGTTCATGTACTTGTTTTTGGTTTAACATTTTTAAAATTTTATTTAAAACTTTTTTAAAAAACGGAGTATACTTTAACCCCGTTTAACTTTTAACACAAAGGAAAAAGAAGGTTAAAAGCGTATAGTATTTTTTATATCTGCTACTACTGAAGAATTCAATTCATACATTACATAATTAAAATATTTTTTACCAAAGAAGTTATTATAATTTATTATGTTATCTGTAATTTTTTCAAAATCAGAGAAAACATTATTCCTAATAGGCGCATTAAGAGTTTGTTTAATCTTAGTGTGTATTTTATCTGTAAGATCTGGTTTTTGATTATACAATTCTTCCATAAAGAATAACATATAATTTCTAATATTAGTAGTATTTTTAATATTTAATTCATCGAAATCTAATTTTTTATGTTCATTATATTTTATAAGACTCATTAATTTTACATCAGATTTTAAAAATATAGATTTAATTGCATGATATACATGATTAGAATCTTGTATAATTATGTATAAAATATCATATTCTTTAAATATGAATTCCAATGGAATTATTATATAATCATCTGTTAATTTATAATTATTTTTATCTAATATAAGTTCCACAATGCTTCTATACATATTACCATAACCATACATATTATTTTGTAATTCTTCTATTGATATGTTATTGTTTATTATTTTTTTAAGTAGACTATCATTATTTTGTTCATGTAGATTTACTAATTCAAAAAAATCTATATCATCATTTAAAGGATAATTTAATGAATCATCATAGTTTATTTTTACTCCATTTTTAACATCTATAATATTGTCATGGAATTCAAATAGTTTATTATTTCTAAGATCTACAAACATTCTATATAATTTAGCTAGCATATCTTCTTCGTCTTCGTCTACACCAGCCATTTCATTTATGTAATTATTGTAATACTTTAATTGCATTTAGTTTTTCTTGTATATATTTTAAAATATATACA
>DCST01000018.1:2454-4405 GCA_002325765.1 bacterium UBA1459
TAAATTCAATTTAAAATTGTTAGAAAATAAATTCAATTTACTTTTAACTGTATTTAAAAATGATATAGAATATAAAGATGCATTTAGAAATTTTTTAGAATATTTAAGCATTTATATTAAATCTATAAATGTAGAAGATTTATCTAATATACTAATCAATATAGTACAAAAGAATAAAGATTCAAATAACGACATAAAAATAAAGAATATAGAATTATTATATACAAAATTAAAAACAGATTATACACGTTTCTTAGCTTCCATAGTACATTATAATTTAATAATGGAATTAGAATCTTTTATGAAATTTGTGGAAATTATATTAAATAAAACTACAGATATTAAAGAACTAGTACAAAAACAAGCAACTGAATATTTTGAACAGAAAGATTATTATGATAACTATATAAATGAAATAGAATCTAATATAACTAGTGAAAATATTTACATTATGTTAGAATCAAGTTTTGATAAATTGATAAAATCTTTCGCTTATATGAAATATGATTTACAAGAGAAAATAACAAATATTTATAGAGAAATATTTAATTATAATATAAAATTATATGGAAATATAAACAAACATTATTATAATAGAATAAAAGATATATTAGATATAAAATATGAAAATTTTTCTATTAAACAAAATATTGAAATAGGTGTATTAAAAGATTTTAAAGTCAAAGATAATAAACTAATAGTAAAATTAATAAAAAGTGTTAAGAGTAGTAATGTAATGGAAATTAATAACATAGTAAATTCAAATTTAAGTTATTTTACTCATAATATACCAGTTAGTTTATGGTATTTTTATTGTTATAAATTTAAAGTTATACAGAAAGATTTTAATGTATTAAGTTTATCTAACGAAAACATAAGACATTTAATTAAATAAATTTGTTATAATTCTAGAATCAAACATCAAAACTAATACGAAAAATATATATATCATTAACAAGTATACTAATACAAGTGTTATTATACTTTGTTTTTTATATTTAATGTACGCAATTATTTTTTTCATATTAAATTTAAAATATATATCTTAAAATAGAAAAACTTATGAATAAACTTTTCGAGAACTATAAATATTCTCTTATCTGGTACGAAGATTTATATTCTAAATTAACAGATCCTAAATTAAACAATTCTTTACTAAAGAAAAATTCATTTCTAGATCTTATTATAGATGAAATTGCTGCAAGAATTTCCAGAGAAAAAAGAAACAATAGAAATTCTCTCTATTCACCTACAATGAGTACATACGAATTTGCTTTATATATAACAATGGGTTTATACGAAGAAGAATATCCAGATGTTAGTTCTGTATTAAAAGTTTATGATTGTTTATTTTTAATAGAAGATTTATTAGGTATAGAGATATATGATAATGATAGACCAGATAAAGCTGATATTATAGAAAAATATATAACTACAAAAGAACATACTAAAGGTCTAAAAATTACTAAACAAGATATTTTAAAATATCAAACAGACTATAAAGATTGGTGGACTAAATATAAAAATAATCACTTATATAAACTATGACATTCGCAGAAAAATATTTATTAGATTTTATTAAAGATTTACATGAAGCAAAAGACTCGAATCCTGTAATTCCTAATAATATTGATAATTTATCAAAAATAAAAGGAGTTAGAACTAAACAAAAAGATTTTTATGCCACAAATAAAACTCCAAATCCGAAGGCTAATAAAAAAGCTGATATAAAAGATATTGAGTATTATGATCAAAGTTCACAACAAGAAGAAGAAATAGAAAATGGTGAATTAATAGATTATATTGATATGTCAAAAAAGAAATCTAAACCAAAAAAGAATTTATTAATAAAAGATAAGAAAACTAAATAATATGTACGGATTAATAATATTAACAGCATTATGCATTGCTTCTTTAATAATGCTTGCAATAAATCAAATTACAAAAAAAT
>DCST01000018.1:4467-4710 GCA_002325765.1 bacterium UBA1459
CTATATCATTTTCCAATTTTTCCATCTCATCATATAATTTAACATCAATATAATCCATATTAACATTAAAAATTTTACTATTACTGCCTTCAACTACTACAGTCACACTAAAAATTTTAACATCATCTACAGTTTTATAAATGCTATCATTCTCTTTTCTTAAATAAGCATATTCTATTATTACATTATTATCATTTATTAATAACATATAAATATCACTTTTAGTTGATTCTTTAATAGTAG
>DCST01000001.1:0-8470 GCA_002325765.1 bacterium UBA1459
CAGTAACTAGTATATTTTCTAATATATATTTGCTTTGCGAGGAGGATTTATTGCTTTATTTATTCCAAATGATATACCAATTAAACTTAATAATATTAATATAAAATTTCTTATTTCTTGTAAAGATATAGTAGATTCTGGTTGATAATCTGGTTCTACTTTTATAATTGGAGTGCGTTTAATTTGATCAACTTTATTTAAAAGAGATTCCTTATATCTTGTATGTATAGTTTCATATGTATCTTTAGAAGTATATGATATATTAAGTCTTTTTGCTTCTTTCTCTACTTCTTGAGGGTTAATTTGATAATTTTCTGATAAATTTACTTTATTTTTTAAAAAATCATTCTCTGGTTGATATACAATAATATATTTATTTATAGCATGAAACACAGATTGATATGTTTCCTGAGCATTAGATTTCATATCAAGTTGATAATCTGGTAATATTTGTTTAAGTTGATTTATATTCTTTTCATCTTCATCATAAAAAATAATAGGAGCTCCATATTCATTAAATAAAGATAAAGTACCAATAATATATTCACTATCTTCATTTTCTTTTCTTTTTTGTTTTAATACTTCTTTACAATCCTCAAAGGTATTGCAATTCAACTCTCTTTTCATTTCATTAAAATGTATAAATATTGTTTCATTTTCTTCGTTTAGTGTAATAATATCTGAAAATATTTTTAAGTATATCTGATCTTCATTTAAGTTAGTTTTTTTATCATCTTTATAATGTTGAGATAATAAATGATCTATACTATCTCCTGTTTGTATACCATAAAATTGATTAACTGCAGCAATAATGGTTGATTGTTTTTCACTATCTGCTTCTGTTTTTGATATTGAATCATATTTATATTTATTAGTTAATTCTGTTATATTGCTAACACTATATTTACTTTTTTCCTTATATAAAATTTCTTCTAAATTATTATAATATAGTGATTTAGGGTTTTCTGCTTTTGTTATAATATTTTGTTCATTGTTCTCGGTAATTTCATTCATAACTTTTTTTAGTTGTTCCTTTTGTATATTATTTTCCTGAGAATTAGCTAAAATAGCAGCTGTTGGATTTTGCCTTAGCCATTTATGATTTATATTAATACCCTCACTAGAAAAAATCGTTGTACTACTAATTTGTATTTTGTGGGTCTTAATATAATATAGATCTATTATACTATTTACAGTGTCTTTTTCCTCTGATGAAAGTTTTGTTATATCGCAACCATAAAGATCAATAAATTTTACTAATGATTCTTTATTTTGTACTACTCTTGTATGTAATGGAGCACTATATTTAAAAATATTATTCATAATAGGAGATAAATAAAATAAAAATTGTACTATTTCAGTAAACATTAAAAATGAATTTTTTCTTTTATCAAAATAAAGAATAAAATTTTTGATAAATTTTATTATATCAGTAAACAAATCGCCAAAAAACATTAGATAAATTTTCATATNNGGTTTATTCTTTTGTTCTTCCTTTTTTAAAAGAAAATCTCCTATGGGATCAAAACTTTTCAATCCCTTGTCTAAATAAATTTTCATATTATCTGCAAAATTAGAAGGTATATTACCAAATTTTTCTGCTATTTTTGGTATATCAAAAGAATCTAATTCGCTCATTATAATTTCTGGAGGCAAAAACATTTTAGATATTAAATTTAATGCTATAAAAACTAATCCTATAGATTTTGTTTCGGTTGTGTCTGTCACCCCAAAGAATTCAAACATATTTTTAGAAATATTAGGTGTTTTTATAAGTTTTGTCATTATAATTTCTGCCTGTTTATTTCTTTCGTCGGGAGTGCTATAAATAAAATTCATTCTTTTATCAACTGATGGTTTATCATATACATATAAGTAATATCCTATTATAATAAGACTTATAGACTCTATTATGTTATAGATAAAATTTGGAAATTTAGATTTTAATGTACCTAATCGCATAGGATTCTTTACTTTGTTCTTTTCACTGAATAGAAAGTATAGAAAACCAAGTTCAATTTCTCTGCTTTTTATATTATCTAATAACTGAGGATAATTTGATATTAAAGATTCATTTTTATTTGTGACCTCTGAAGGAAAAGTAAATAAATCAAAACATATTTTAATAACTGATAAAATATCCGGATTTTTATTAAGATGCTGACAACCTAAAGAGAATTTAAGTATTGCTGCAGGTATAACATATCTATCAGGAGATGTATCCACTTGTTCACTAAGTGCAATAAATTGTATAAAATTTTCAGGTATATTGTAATCTATTTCAGGATTATAAGATTGTATATATTTTGAATTATTTGATAGTGATGTTGCTATTGATGATAGTGTTAAATCTGGTTTGATTGTTTTATATCTATTTAGTAGATTACTAAGAGTAGTTGGTTTAATAGCTTTATTTGTAATTGAGTTTCTTAATGATCCAACATTTGATTCACATAAATCTTTTACAAAACATAGTGCAACTTTGTTATTTTCATTTATATTTTCTGGTAAGAAATTATCATATTTTGGTATATTAGGAGATATATTTTTACAATAACTGTATTTTTCAATTATATTTTTTTTCATTTCTATTGAAAAATCTTTCATATAGGTATGCGTAAACATAAAATTCCAGAAACTTTCATACGTTCCGCCACAAAAAATCCATCTACGTATTTCATTTACAATATTATTAATTGCTGGAGAAAAATTTGCAATTCTAGCTAAATTTTGAACAAATAAATACATACAATCTCCTGTTAATATTTTAAATATTAACCCAACAAACTGATTCCATGTAATAAACGGATATAATGTTAGTATATTTAAATAGTAAGATACAAAGGGCAGAGATTTAATTAAAACATTACAAAAAAAAGCTTTTATTTTACCAGTAAGTAAATTAACTATATTATCAAGTTCATAATTTATTATTATAAATAAATTAATATTAAAATTATCCTTATAATAATGAAATATATCTCTCATGACTTGTGCTAATATATTCTTGAGATTAACAAGAAAAGGTATCTGTTCAATAATACTGCTATTATATTCATGATTGGCATAAATTTGAGAATAATGGACAAATATCATATCTTTATTATAATAATAAATAAAAATATGTTACTCTTTATTTATGAACAATGAGACAAAATCAAAAGATATAGTAGAATCTTTAAAGTCACTTAATGTTATGGAATTAGATAAACTTATTAAAGAATTACAAGAGCAATTTGGTATTGATAGCAGTCAATTAGTTGGATCAGCTCCATCTGCAGCAGTTGCAGAAGAAAGTACTCCAGCTTCAAGTGGCTTACAAGTTGTAAAAATTACTAGCGTAGGTAATAAAATAAATCTTATTAAACTTATTAAAGAAACTTGTGGATTAGGATTAGGTGAGGCAAAAACAGCTGTCGAAGGTATTACAGAATCTAATCCATTTGTTATACCAAGCAAAGGTGGACTTAAAGAAGATGATATAAAAGAACTAATTAAAAAAATTGAAGCAACTGAGTCAAAATTTACAAAAGCTGCAGCCTAACATATTATTTATATTTCAAATTTAAAACATAATATATGTATATGTCAACTGTACATATCAATAATATGTATTTTTATAATGCATCTTACTCAATAGAAACAAAAGAAAATATTAACATAGATAATCACTCTATACTTATAGAATATTATAATTGTTATACAATATCTTTATCTTTTGATAGCCCAATGTTAGTTTTACCAAAAAAAGTAGCTATTAAAATAGATGATTTGGTTTTTATGATCAGCAGAGACAGTCAAGTAAAAATTTATGCAGATAATGCTTATGATATAGTACAAAAAAAACAATTAAAAATTATTAATCATCAGATTGCATTTAATGATTTCGAGAATATATTAAGCAGAGATGATCAAGATAATATTCTATATTATCAATCATCTTTCACTTGTACAGTTCTAAGTTATAAATATAAAAATGGTAAGAGTGAGTTATTAGTAGTTAATGATCATTTTATTTTTACAGTATAATAATTTCTAAATGAGATAAAAATGATAAAATAAAATAATGATTACTAAAATATCAAGATATATAAAATCTATATGGGTATTGCTTATTAGTTGTATATTATTATTAGCTTTAGCGACTATATTTTATCCTAAAAATCATCATTTAAAAAATGATATACAATCTATTTATAATATTTCTCCAATAGTACTATATGGCGAGAATATAGCATTTGCAGTTGATCCTATTGGATGTAAAATACATAATATATCATTAAATTATAAAAACAATCAAGAAATTGCTTTGTCTAATAGTAAAGATGGTATTTTTGTTACTTATGAAAATCAAGTAGATAAACATTCAGTATGGAAAGTAATAAATCAAAGCAAAAATCAAGTTGTATTATCATGTAATAATATTAAAAGAACAATTATAGTATTAACTAATAAAATCTCAATAAAAGATGAAAGTAAAAATACATTAAAAAAAATAACATATATACATACAGAATCTCAAGGTAGATTTGCAATTACATCTTCGAAAAAAAATACTACAAATATTAATACAGGAACAATAACTCCAACTCTTTTTAATTTTTTTAAAAAAGAGAAATTAAATAAATATGCAGAATCAATTCAAATGAGTTATGTATCACATAATAATGTAGTAGTTAGTATAGCAGAAGAAGATATGGTAGTTAAACATTATGCAAATACTTCTGATAATTTTATTAGTAGTACTACATTTGCAAATTCAAGTACTGATATTATTTGTGTTGTCAATAATAATAAAGAATTAGATAGATTTAATATTTATATACGTAATTATGGTATGTTTAGTTTTATTTCAAAAGCTATAACTTTATCTCTTGAAAAATGGTTAGAATTTACTAACTGCTCCTCAATTGCATACTTATTTTATCTTTTATTATTACTGTTAATTACTAGCTTTACCTTAATAGAAGATATCAAAAGAAAAATTAATAATAAAAAAATGCAACTAGAAATTATTGCATATATTAGTCAATACGGTAATCAGTCTATAGCTAAATCAAAAATAGAAGCAAAGTATGCACCATCATTTAAAAATCAAATACTATATTTTAGTGGTATATTATTTCAATATTTGATATACTATTCCTTAATAAATCATGCTCATGTAAATATATATATACTTCAAAACTGTTCATTTTTATGGCTTAAAAGTATAAAGTTAGTTGATAATGCATCAATTTTAACTTGGTTTGGTAATTTACCTATTAATTTATACTTAACGCCATTGAAAATTACTCCAATTTCTTTATTACCTATAGTAACTATGTATATATTTATCAGTAATACTCCAAATATATCTAAAACATTATTATTTTTATTAATGTTTTTATCATGTTTCTTATGGGTAAAATCAACAGTAGTATCATGTTTGGCTTTCTTTATTTTCTTAGGATTACGCAATATTATCTTACAAATAATAGATATTTGGTTAGAAAATAAAAAAGTGATAAACTTCTCTTCTTAATATAATAAAATATTACATGAAAGAAGTAAATATATTATTGCCTCCACCTAATGTAAGTGGATCGTTGCATATAGGTCATGCATTAAATCATTTTTTATCAGATTATTTTTTAAAAAAATATACTATTACTGGTAATAATTCTAAACTGTGGGCAGGATATGATCATGGTGGCATTTCTACTCAGATAAGTGCAGCTAAATATTATAATAAGGTATTAGCTTCTTTTGAAGAAGTGAAATCATTTGCAAACATATGTAAAGAAAATATTAATAATCAGTTTAAAATTTTTGAAATAGATATACAATCAGAGGAACAATATACATTTAATGATGAATATGTAGATCTAGTTCAAAATGCATTTATTGAGTTATATAATCGTAAATATATTTATCAAGATACTCGAATAGTAAGTTATGACACAAAAATTGGTACAGCTATTTCTGATATTGAAATTGAGTATAAAGAAGAAGAATCAAATCTTTATTATTTAGAATATGAATGTGATAATGATATTTTATTAGTAGCAACGACAAGACCAGAAACTTGTATAGCAGATGTTGCATTATGCGTTAATCCTAATGATAAAAGATATCAGAAATATATAGGACAAAAAGCATTAATACCTTTATCAAAAAGAGAAATACCTATTATAGCAGATGATTATGTTGATATAAATTTTGGTACTGGTATTTTAAAAATCACTCCAGCTCATGATATTAATGATTATAAATTAGCAGAAAAGCACAATTTACCAAAAATATCTTGTATTAATAAACTAGGATTAATAGATATAAAAGAAATATATAATGAAAGTATTAAACATTTAGATCAACTTTCTATATTAGAAGCAAGAAAAATATTCTCGTATAATAAAATTGAAAAAATAAAATCATCTATACCTTATCATGCAAAAAATAATCATAAAATTGAGTATTTACTTGAAGCTCACTGGTTTATTGATCTAAAAGAAGCAGCTCAACTAGCAAGACAAAATGCTCCAGAAATATATCCAGAAGTATGGAGAAACTTATATGATAGTTGGTGTAGTGATATTAAACCTTGGTGTATATCTAGAACGATACCTTGGGGGCAAAAAATACCANNATGGTATAAAGAAAATGAAATAAAAGTAAGTATTACAGCAGATAATACATGGATACAAACTAATCAAGTATTTGATACATGGTTTTCCTCTGCATTTTGGCATTTGGCTCATAATAAAACAATTGATCTTATAGTAACTGGATATGATATTTTATTCTTTTGGATTATAAGAATGAATATGTTATCTTTATTACTATATAACAGAGTTGCGGTACCATATATATATATACATAAACTTGTAAGGGATATACATAATAAGAAAATGTCGAAAGTACTGGGTAATGGCATAGATCCAACAGAAGTAATAAAGAACACAAGATGTACTATCTTAAGAATAACTTTACTAAAAAAAATAAAAAATAATGAAAATATTTGTTTTTCAGAGAAAGATTTGGAATTATCTCGTAATTTTGAAACAAAATGGAAAAATTTATCATATTTTATTGAGAATTTTAAAAATAAAAGTGAAATCGAAATAGATAATGATATTTCAAGATATTTTTATAATAAAACACAGCAATTAATAAATAATTATTATCATAATATCTTTGAAGTTAATGTATTTAATGTAATTAATTTAGTATATGAAGTATGTGATTGGTTAGTAGAATTTGTTAAAGCAGATCCTAGATTATATATAGTTTTATATAATATCTGGAAAAGATTATCATTTTTATTGTATCCAATTATAACAAATATAAAATATGAGATATGTGAAGCTAAAGATATTATAATTATAGATACTTGTGATATTATTGCTGCTATTAATTTTTCTAGATCTACAGGAGCAAGTTTTATATCAGATAATATAAATGATAAATATTTTAGTACATTTAAAATACCTTGTATAAAATCAGAGACAAATATTATTTATCTAAACTATAACTTCTATATAGATACTAGTAATATAAATATTTATAATAAATATTTAGCTCAAAAGAACGAAATTACAAAAGTTATGAGCACCTTCAATGATAATACACCAGAACATATTAAACAAAAAGCAAATTCTGATTTAAATCATATTAATCAAATTATTAGTTTATTTTTAATATAGGGAAAAAATTTGGTATTATTATTTCTTGTATAGATACTAATGATTCTATTTTTTTATCTATATTATTATTGAGAGTATCTGCTTTATTTTGTGCAATGATATATATTTCTTTATGTTTGTTATTAAAAATAGATATTCTATCTATTTTATCATTTGTGAATCTACTTATATTGAGATAATTGCCATTATTGCCAGTTAAATGGTCGTGATTTTCACTAAATCCATCTGGTCCAATCATAGCTTTTATTGTTATCAACATAGAGAACATTTCTTTTAGATGCGAATCTTGTATATTGTTGGATATATTTAAAAAATCTTTATTAATTGTTGCAACATGTTGATACTGTATAAATTTTCTTGATAAATCATAAGATATACCTAATGCTGGATCTTGTATCATAGTCATAGCTTTTATAAAATTATCATCTAGTGGCATTTCTTCTATTTGCTTACCTTGATATATTGGTCCATTTTCTATTTTCATTACAAAACTATTAAATGTGGTTGTTTTACCTATATTATTCATATGCATGATAACTATATAATGTAACAACTCCCTAAAAGCAGAATATGACATTGATATTTCTTTCAATTTATTTATATCAAGTGAAAATATCAATTTCTGATCTTCTTCCTTGACAGAAATATATTGTTCTATTATCTTTATGAGTGTTTTGTCATAAAAACCAGCATATTTAAATAACTCATCATCAATTGTTAAGTTAGATGTATCTGGAGGTAATGGAGGAGGATTTGGTATAGGAGGTGGTTGTACTATAGGAGGT
>DCST01000001.1:8520-19571 GCA_002325765.1 bacterium UBA1459
GGTGGTTGTACTATAGGAGGTGGATTTGGTATATGATATTTTGGAGGTAGTTGTGCTATAGGAGGTGGAGTTACTAGAGAACGTGTTGTTAAAGAAGTATTACTTTGAGTTTTTTTACTAGTACCTTTTTTGCTTTTAGGTGGTTTGGAAGAATATTCTTTTTTGAAAGGTATTTTAGGAGAATCTTCTTGTTTAGAAAAATCTTGAGATAGTTTATTAGGAGCTTTTTTTTTAGGAAGAGCTATAGATGAGTTTTTATCAGGAGCTTTTTTCTTAGGAGAATCTTGAGGCGGAAAATCGTTTTGATTAAAAGGATCTTCAGGTTCTTTATTAGAAGGATTTATAGGTGGAGCATCTGTGGAAGGATCTTCTTTCTTAGGTTGAGATGGTTTAGGAAAATCTTCTTTAGGAACATTTTGAGATGGTTTAGGAAAATCTTCTTTAGGAACATCTTCTGATGATATTTTTTCTTTTTTTTGAAGCAAATATAAAGGGCATCTTGAAATAGTAGCTATACTAAAATAGATTAAAGGCTGACAATCTGATCTAGCAAATACAAATAACATAAATTATTATAGCATTTAATTTGCTAAAATTTATAGCATTTAATTTGCTAAAATTTCTTCTAAATCTAAATCTGGTATTATAGGTTTTAGTTCATCTATTTTATCAAGAGATAAGTTAGAAAGTAAATCTGCTATAAATTTAATAACAATTTCAATAGATAGATCATTTAAATGATATCCACAATTTGAAACTTGATATGTAGATACTGACATATTTTTTGTTTCTAAATATTTAGTATATGTGCTAATTAAAGACGTGTTGCTATAAGGATCATTTTCTCCATATAAAATAAGTACAGATCTTGTAAATGGTATTACCCAAGACCACATATCATAATGTAGCAAAGCAGGAGATAATAAAATCATACAAATTGTTTCTGCTGGGCGTCTTAAAGCAACATTTAATGCAGTCATTGCTCCCATAGAAAAACCAGCAAATATTAAGTATTTAACACCAGTTACTTCTAAAAATTCATCTACACAATATGAAGTTTGTCGAATATACTTATGATAATCATCTTTATATATTTGAGTTTTAATATAAGTAAATCTCATAACACTATATTTCTGTTCATCTAAAGCAACAAATAATGATTTAATAATATAATCATTCATATTACCTGATTTGAGAGGATCTCCAGGACATAAAATAACACCAATAGATGAATTATTATTAAAAATTTCATAAGGAATATTAATATCTGCAGCAGTGATAAAACCTCTTTCTAAATGATTATTTAATATTGCTTTTGCCATTTTATAATTATAACATATATACAAATATTTTTACTTCAAAGAGAATGTTGCAATAATATTAACTTTTATCTTATTTATATAAAAATTATGTACATGAATTCACTAAAATAACTTGTATGATTGATAAAAATATAATTGAAAAAAAAAAATATAATATGTCTGGAGATATTTTACATGATGCAATCAATATATTATTTGCATTATCTTTTAAATATAATGATGATAATGAGATTCAGTATTTACTAGATTTACTAGTATGTTATAGAGATGTTTTAAATAAACATATTATGTGGCATAATTTATCAAAAATATGCAAAAATATTAAACTAATAGATAATAATATACAGTCTTTTCCGATTTTTTTAGCATCATTTGTTTATATTTTATCTACAAATAAGAGTCTTAAATATAATATTACTTGTGATTCAAATTCTATTATTACTAATATTAAATTAGTTCATAATCTTAAAGCGTTATTATTTCACTATTGTGATCAAAATAATATTAAGTATCAAGTGACAGATAATGGATTTTTTTTAGAAAAGTTAACAAATATTTAACAAAATCGTTAAAAAAATATTATAACTAATTATGATTACTAATATAATTTCAATTATAAAATTAAAATATACATTTAGTGAAAATTTAGCTATAATAATACGAATACTTTATATAAGTTTAAAAATATGTTTTAATTAGTCATTTTTACGTTTCTTAGAAGCAAATAATAGAATATTAATTATAGATATAAATATAGATACAAATAATCTTAAAAGTAAATGAGCACCTAATAATCCAATACGAGAAAGAGCAACAACATTACCTATATTACTATCATAAAATTTTGATAAATTTGATAAGTTAAATAGAATAAATCCAGAAGATAGTAAAATAGAAAAGAATGAAATACCAACACCCATTATACTTGAGATTGCAGGTATAAAGAAACTAAGTGCTAAATTTGCGATACTTGCAATTAATAATGCAATTGCCCCTGCAAATAAAATAGATCCTAAACTTGTAAAATCTTTTTTTGAAAAATAAGCTAATAATCCTAATGCAATAAATAATGATATAGTTCCTATAAATGCACTAATAACAATATCTAAATATCCATAAGAAGCAATTATATATACTGGAGATAAAAATATACCTGTTATAAATGCAGAAAGACCATATAAACACATAGAAGTACTTAGACTTGATGATTTTATGTTATATTCAAAAATATAATCAGTTAGCATAGAAGCAAATAAACATACTATCATGACTATTCTAAATGCTATTATAGATAAGCTACCAGATTGTAATAAAGAGACCATAAAAATACCAGCTCCAGATGCTACTGCACCAATTAGCAATATACCTATACTCATTATAGAAAAAACATATAAAAAGAAATTATTTTTTTTTGATATAGTTGCGGTTGAGCGCATCCTGACGTTGTCCATACATTATTATATAATAAATAGTTAAATTTTCATATATATAACAATACTAATATATAGTAAATAAAAGTATAATTATATATGAATAAAAAAAAATTTGCCTGTTAGGATTGACAAATGCAGGAAAGTCATCTCTATTTAATTCTTTATGTCAAAGAAATCTCGCTGTTACATCATATGAACCAGATACAACATCTGACTACCTAGCTTTTCATTTTAATAATATTACTTTGGTAGATACGGTAGGATTGCATACAGTTAAAGATTTTGATTCTATATCAGGAGAATATGCACTATCTTGTGATTTAATTTTATATGTTGTAGATTCATCCGTACCTATTAGTGATCAAGATATTAATATTTGCAAATATCTAAGATCTCAGAAAAAGGAATATAAAATAGTATTAAATAAAGTAGATAAAAAAAAGAATAATAACTTTAGATTATTAGGCGAATTATTTGCAGAGACATCATGTGCTCATCAAATAGGTATATATGATTTACAACAAAAAATTAATTTAAATACAGAAGAGGAAAGAGAATTACCAATTATTGCACTAATAGGTAGATCAAATGTAGGTAAATCAACATTACTTAATCAATTATTAGAATATAAGAGAGTAAAAGTGGAAAATAACTTAAGAACTACTCGAGATTCTGTATCAGAAATATATTCCACTAAAAATAATAAGTTTGTACTTATGGATACAGCAGGATATGTTAATGACGCAAGCGCATTAGATTATAGTGTAACCAAAAATAGAGAAGCTTCTCTTAAAGACTGTATTGGTGTAATTTTTATGTTAGATGCATCTTTACCTCTAACAAGAACAGATAAAATAATTTATGGTCAGATTAATAAATATATACCGTTTTCAATTATAGCTATTAATAAAATAGATATTATAAATCCTGATACAGCATATACTCTTAATAATCTAAATTTTTTTGAAACAAGTCCTATTGTAAAAATATGCTCATTAAATAATAGTGTTGCTAAATTACAAAATGTACTTGATAGATGCGCAGAAGATAGTGGACGTAAATTCAAAACATCATTATTAAATAAATGGCTAATGTCTGTAGATCTTAGATTAATTACAGATAAGAGGCATCCTGTAAAAATTAAGTATGTTACACAAAAAAAAAGCAATCCTATAGTTGTTTTCTATTTTGCAAAAAAGCAATTAAGTGATAGTTCAAATAGAGCACTTACAAGATCATTTTGTACGTATTTTAATCTTAAAGCTAATGTATTTTTTGCATGGAGATGTTCTTAAATTGATACAATTAGATATGTTTATTTCAGCATATGATAGTCGCCAAATTACAAATTTTAGTTCTTATTTTTCAAGTTTACCTAGTTTTATAGATAAGAAAATGATTTCTTTTTTTGATATTCATGGAGATTTTATAATTAATAATTTAGATAATTCAATTATTTTATCATTATATTCAATGATATATTTAAGAAATAGCAATACATATATATATATATTTAGAGGATGCTCTCAAAAAGAAAATGCAAAGTCTATTGATTTATCTTTAGATGATGGACAAGTAACAAAAAAAGTATTTCAATCGTTAGTTCAAGAAATATATAATACAAATAATATATTTTGTTCTATTAAAATTGTAAATGATAATATTGTATTAGTAGCTAAAGTACTTAATAATAATAATAAATATTATTGGGTAATTTTAGAAATAATTAAAGGTCAGTGTTATATTCAATACTTTGAGTATAAATATATAGATACAAATATAATTAGTTATAAATCACCAAAACCTCAAGATTTTATACCAATAAAAGTTGGTAATTTGTTTATTATTCCAGATATAAACAGTCATTCATTTGGATCTTGTATTCTCGATCAAGAAAAAAATGATAAAAATAATTCAGATAAGAAAAAAAAAATAAGTCCAATTAATATTATTATTTTTACGCTAGATGAATTTAATCTAGTTAATAAAATTTTTACATCTCAAATAGATTGCGAAGAAGTTAATTAATATTTTATTTATTTTTATGTAATAGTATCAATAAATGTTAGAGTTATTTTTAGATAAGGAATATAAACAAAAATCAGATAACTCTACTTTTTTAAAATATATTATACCTCTTGAGTTCAGAATTTCTTGGGTAAAAGATTCAGAAAGCACTGCAATGTTCTATTATCTTCGTTATTCTGGAGCTGCTGATTTACTATTTTCATTAAGATTTGATTGGATTAATATTAATTGGGAAAAATTTACTGATGATTTTAAATCAAATCCATGGAAAGCTCTTTATTTACGTATGAACTTTAAATCTATTAATTGGGAAAGATTTATCTTTTTTTTATTTTATAGAACAAGTTTTATTTATAAAAATTTCTATTTGTATACAGGTAGATCTTTTAGTGAATTTGTATACTTTAATTTTTTAAATAGTAGATTATATCTTTCGTTACGATGGAGAGAAAATATATATAGAGCTATTTCTCTTTGTTATTTTCTATATCTTAAGTCTGTTCCTGAAATATTTAATTTATATTCTTTAGGTTTTTTTTATAATAAAGTTCAGCATAGTGGTTCTATTGGATGTTTTTTATCAAACAAGTATTCTGCTGGTATTAAAGCTACTTTTGATATATTTTTTTATAAGTATATTGATGCTTATCATTCTATAGCATATACACATGATCAAATCTTCTGTTCTTTTTCCTATATTATCTATAAAATATTTTTATTAAATATCATTCGTATTAATTTTAAAATTATATGGTACTTTAATTTTACTTTAGATATATTAGGTATTTTTAATACCTTTCAATTTATTAGTTACTTAACTCAATTTTTTAATATTTATTTGTTTTTTTTTCATAATGTTTTATCTCTTGCTTTTGCTTTTACTATCTGGTTATTTAATTGTGTTATTCAAATAGATCAAAATACAAAAGTGGTAGTTATTTTTTTTATAAATATAGCATTTAATTATGATGGATTTAAAAGAACTAAAGAATCTATATTAAAGAATAATTTATATGTATAAATCTACTCGTAGAGGGACTCGAACCCCCATATCCGAAGATCACAGATTTTAAGTCTGTTGCGTCTACCATTCCGCCATACGAGTATATCAATATTATTCTATCATATTTTTTAGCTTTTTTATATATATTTTTATCAAAAAAAAATAATATTTTCTATTATTCATTTGATTATTCAATTTTTTATCAAATATAAGAAATATTACTATTATTTTAGTTTTTATGATATAATTAAGATAAGATAATTTATATACAGTTTATAAGGACTATTTAATTAATTAAATGCGTCCTTTCCGTATATAAATATCTTATCTTAAAATCATAATAATATTTAGTATAAATACCCCTTAAATACAGATATAATATTTATATTAAATCATTATAACCAATTAAGATTTAAAGATAATTTCTTTTACTTAATAAAAATATCTATCAAATATATATATATATAACACACTTATAAATAAATCAAAATTACAAAGAATAAATATATTATAATTATTTATGATTATTATATATATTATAGACTTTACTTATGCATCTAATATTAGTTTAAGTAATAAAGAACAACTATATAACAAGTTTTTTAAAAGATCTAAAGAGTTGATAGAAGAAAAGAATAGAAAATTATGGAATTGGAAGAAGTTAAAACAATCCTCTCAACTTGTACCCAATAAAGAATATATGAATAGTTATCTTGGAAAAAGATCTCTAGATTCATATCAAGACGCAGAATTAAGTAAGAAATTAGATAGTACATATAAATATTCTAAAAAACAAAATAAATATCTTTTAGCATGTGATAATAAATCTTTAAAAATAATACAAACAAGACCGGAACCACAAAAATTATTATCAAATGATACAATATTAAAAATTTTACACCCTTTTACAAATAGATATAAAAAACAACATAAAAAAAACATTCACAAAAAACAAAAGATAAAGCTATTTATATCAAAAAATAATATAACAATAGAAGAATGTGATAAAATAATAAAATATTTATTATTATTATTATCACTTATGGAAAATAAATATCCCAATTCTCATAATCAAGTATCACATATATATTATTCTATACACAAAATGAGTTTATATGGAATAGCCTTAAGATATAAAAAAAAATATAAGGACAAAAAAAAACCAAAAGAGTCTATATATCATGTTATTAATTCTTCTACTTCTGAAATACAGTCTTTAATAACAACAATATATCTAGAACTATTACAAGAATATAACAAAGAAAATCATGATAAAAATCCTAAAATAAAAATTCAAGTCAATAGATTAGTTTCATTAATATTACATGGAAAAAAGACGATAGAAATAAATACAATATTTAAAATAACAAAAGTAATTGAATTTATATTTTTTGATCAGTCTAAAAATTCTAATATAATTGAATCTATAATATTCGATATTATTTTGTCAACATTGGATCGATCATCAGAGATATATAAAGTATTATCATGTCATACAACAAGAGTTTTTCTAACAATAGAAGAATATCAGAAAACAATAGAGGATCTATTGTTTTTATATTATTACATAAAGATAAACTTACCAAATCATCATATTAAATTATTACATATCGAAAAATATATAAAAAGATTCTTATTATTGTTAAATATATATTTATATTCAATACAAGAGTCAAATAAAGACGGAAAACAACCTAACCAAAAACAAGACTCAATATTTATATGGATAGTAAACGGTAAGAGTAAGATAAAAAATTTAGTACAAAAGGAATTAATAGCACAAGAGGAATTAATAAAACAAAAGCTCAGCATTAGTCTTCCTTCCCTTGATCTAAGGGAGTATATAATAAAAATACAACCTTATTTAACATATAAAGATATATCTAGTATGCGCAAATTAATAGGTAGTAATCCTTTATTAGAGATGAGTGACAATAAATATGATAATAACTCAGACTTTGATAAATATGATAATAACTCAGACTTTGGGATAAAAAAAATACAGCTAAAATAAAGCTAAATATACAAAAAATATACCAGACGCAACAGCTCATTAAAACATTTATAAATAAAATAATTATAGAAAATTGTATATTTATTATAATAATTCTCAAATACAAAGCCAAATATCTAAAATATTATAAATACAAAATATCATAAATATAGTGATGAACAAAATGATGATAACTGATAAATTATATTAATTAATCTAATAAATACTTATAAAAAAATAAAAATATAAATTTAATACTTTTGTAATTATTTTTATCTAAGATTTGATTATGACAAACGAAATTGATGAAAATATTAATAAAATTAATGAAAATATTAGCGAAATTGATGAAAATATATCTGAATGTAATACTAAATGTGATTGATAGATTATTTTAATATAATAGATTTAAAAAAAAATATCATAACTTTGTTTATTATATATTTATTTGTGTGGTAGTGGCGCGGATCGAACGCGCGACCTCTTCGTTATCAACAAAGCGCTCTAACCATCTGAGCTACACAACCAATAAATATATCATAACATAAAATATTCTTAAAATTGAAATAAAATAAAAAAAAGTTCTTAAAAGCGCTTGACAAGATTCGAACTCACAACCTCCAAATCCGTAGTCTGGTGCTCTATCCAATTGAGCTACAAGCGCATAGATAATAATAACATATTTAAGTATTAAGGAAAAAGAAATATAAGATTTAGGTTTATAAAATCAAATAAAAATAATAATATAAATAAAATACCAAGTATATAAAAATCATCTCAAGACTTATATTTTAATTAGTACATAAAATTAACTAATAGATTATTCTTATTATAAATATAAAAATTATATCATAATTAAATATAGAAAATATAAATTATAATAGTTAATTATACAAATATAACAAAGTATAAATATATATATATCATTATTAGAAAAACTAAATTCATCAAATACACAGGAACTAAAAAAGAAAATACAGATTATCTATATTTAGATCAAGAATACGATATTTTACTAAGTATTAATAAATTATTTATTTAATTTAAAACAAATCTCTGAAGGAGATATCCATATATTATTTTTGGCTTTCTGCAATTGATCTTCATTTAAATGATTAATCCAAATATATCCATAATTAATATGATTATTATATATTAATAAATTTACATCAAAAAATTTAATATAAAAATCATAGTCTTTATTTAATAAAGAGCTTTGATGTGAATAATTAAGTTGATTCCATGAAAACCACCAAGGCATTTCTGTACTATAATCATCATAATACTTCATTGTATTGTTAAATCCTCTCTTACACCATTCTTCTATACAGCAGTTTACATAGTATTTCAATGCTTTTTCAAAAGGTAACCACATTATTCTTATTGGATGATTTTTCCATCCTTTTTTATCGGAATGATATGAATTAATTAATTGCATACCTTCTACTCTTTGTTTACCTAATCTTTTATTATCCAACACTTTAATTGAATCCAAAACGTTATTAAATGGCATAAATACATTCATATATTGATAGTATTGTAATATATATTTTAATATCATAATTATAATATGAATAATATAAATTTTTGTAATATAAGTATTAATCAAATAAGTAATAAAAGTTTTAAATCTATTGAATATTCAATGAAAAAGAATTTAGAAAATTGTCTTGCAATACAAAGACTTCACAAAATAGATAAAGAAAACAAACAGTATAAAATCATATATCAAAGAAATCAATTTATACAAAAAAATAGAACATAATTCAAGATTAATTAAATTTATACAACAAAACATAAAATATAATTCAGTATTAAATAAACCTAAGCAATATATAAAACAATTTAATAAAAATATCAATGAAGTTATTAAGTATAATAGAATTTATGTATTTAAACCTAGTATTCGCAGTCTTGATTATTTGGCAATATAGTATGTTTATGTGATAAATAAATATAAGTAGAAGTAATGAAAAATAATCAAGTTATAATAAATCTTATTTCACAAGTTATTTTAGAAGTTTATATAATTTCTGTAAATGTAAAAATAAAATATTTTAGTATTTTCGCAATAAAAAAACAAGAAATAATAACAAATAAGAACGATATATCAAGCATAGAAAACCTAAATACAGATAATTTTATTTCTAAAGAACAACAAGATAATAAATTAAATCAAGTATTACAGATAAAAGACAAATACAGAAAATAGAATTAGAATTTTCTGAAATTAAATTAACATTAATAGAATTTAAAATAAAAAAATTAGATATACCTATAATTAAAATAAAAGAAATAGAGGCTCCTAATAAAAAGCCTCTAATTCTATATAATACATAAATATAGACTACTATACCTTTAAAAAGAGATAAAATACTAAATAATATTATAAAAAGTAACAATAAGTGTTGAAACTATTGATTCAAAAACATCTATATATCTTGGAATAGAAATTGATTTTAGACAAAGATATTTAATAGAAGATTATAAAAAAACTTCATCTAATGATAAGATATTAGAATTATCTAAAACTTTAAGTAATAATCTAAATTATTAATGATTTTTATAATCTGCCTCAATTATCATGTAATAATAAAATAATCAATAATGCAATAAAATAATAGATGAATATCGGTAAATATTATGAAAATAAAGCAGTTGAGTATCTTATTTCTCAACAATATGAAATATTATATAAAAATTATAGATATAAAAAAATAGAAATAGATATTATTGCAAAGAAAGATGAAGAAATTATAATATGTGAAGTGAAATATAGAGGTAATATAAATTTTCTAACCATTTCAGATAAGCAGAAGAAAAATATAGATGATTTTATTAGTATATTTTATTCAGATGATAATGTAAGATTTGATCTCATAATTTTTACTAAAGATCAATTTGAGCATATTCAAAATGCATATTTATAAATTTGCATAAAAAAAATAAAAAATATGTTATATTTATTTTATAAAGCAGTTGTGATGAAATGGTAGACATGTAACCTTGAGGTGGTTATGACGTAAAGTCGTGAGGGTTCAAATCCCTCCAACTGCAAGGAGCTATTAAAAAATGAAAGAAGACATTTTTGCAAAAGAAATTAAAAATGAAAAAAAAAGCGCCGCAGATCATTTCTTTAGAGGAAACGATGAAAAACTTACCTTATATACAACTACTACAGAAAGTAGAACAAAATTAAGACAAGTATTTAATAATAAAATAATAGAAAAGAAAGAAGTACAAACCTTAATACAAAGAGAGGAAGTCACTAT
>DCST01000007.1:0-3253 GCA_002325765.1 bacterium UBA1459
GACTATACAATGTATGAGTAATTTTGATGATCTGAATCAGAGTCAATCAGAAAACTCTCTATATAACCAAGAACATCAAGTATCAAATATATTAGGGAAGATCTATTTTGACATGCAAGAAAAAAAAGAGCAGCCTATTAATAAGCGGATAAATTGGTTGCAACAACTTCTAAGTGACCCAGAAATATCATTACCAATTCCTATAGAAAAAATGTATCAATTATACCAAAGATATAAATTATTAGACGATGCAAACAATCATCAAAAATACAAAGATTTAAAAGAGCTTTTGACAAATATAATGGAAATAGATATACAATCAAAAGACTTAAAAAAAATACAAAAAGAATCTTATAGTATTAGTAAATATGAACAAGAAAATATAAAACTTAATGAAATGTCTTTATCTTTTGAAAAAATAGAAAAAAAGATGCAAACAGTAATATCGGTACTAAACCCAAAATCAGATCTCGACGATAGTATAGTAGAAGACTATGTACAACTAAATTCATTTTAAAAAGCCTTTACAATAAAATATTATAACTAGTAGGTATATTGATATATTTTTGTATTTTATCATAAATCATCCATAAACAAAATAAAACAAATATTTTTTAAACATAATTATGTTATAATGTTGTAAATATTTATATGTCATAATAAAATAATTTAGTATCTATGTATATTATTAATAATTCAACCAATATCAGTATAAAAATAAAAATTTTTTACTATCATAATTATATGCTAATACTTCAAATGCAAATACTGAAAGAAAATTTATTGACTATACAATGTATGAGTAATGTTGATGATCTGAATCAGAATCAATCAGAAGAACATCTAGTATCAAATAAAATACCACTCCATAAAAATGAGCCTATAAATACGAAGGTAACTTTATTTAATCAACTTCTAAATACCAAGACAAAATCAGGAATAATTCCTATAACAGAAATGCAGAAATTACACCAAAGCTATACATTAAAAGATCAAACAAATGATCACACAAATAAAGATTTAGAAGAACTTGTTCCAAATAGAATAGAAAAACAAAGATCTAAATCATTAAAAGATCAAACAAATGATCACACAAATAAAGATTTAGAAGAACTTGTTCCAAATAGAATGAAAAGAAATATACAATCAATAGACTTAAAAAAAATACAAAAAGAATCTTATAGTATTAGTAAAGAACAATTTGCTAACTTAATTAAAGAACAATCTGCTAACTTAATTAAATAACCATCTGCTAACTTAATTAAAGAACCATCTGCTTACTTAGGCCAAGAACAATATGCTGACTTAGGTCAAGAACAATCTGCTTACTTAATTAAAGAACCATCTGCTTACTTATGTAAACAACAATATGCTGACTTAATTAAAGAACAATTTGCTAACTTAATTAAAGAACAATCTGCTAACTTAATTAAACAACAATATGCTGACTTAATTAAAGAACTAATTAAAGAACAATATACTAACTTAATTAAAGAACAATATGTTGACTTAATTAAAGAACAATCTGCTAACTTAATTAAAGAACAATCTGCTAACTTAATTAAAGAACCATCTGCTAACTTAATTAAAGAACAATCTGCTAACTTAATTAAAGAACCATCTGCTGGCTATTATTATATACAAGACAATACGGGCCAACTTAAAGAAAATTTATTACCATACACGAATAATTGTGATCTGGATCAGAGTCCTCTACATAAACAAGAACTTCTATTATCAGATATATTAGATATTATCTATCATCAAATACAACTCCATAAAAATAAGCCTATAAATACGAAGGTAACTTTATTTAATCAACTTATAAATACCGAGACAAAATCAGGAATAATTCCTATAACAGCAATACAGAAATTACACCAAAGATATAAATCATTAAAAGATCAAACAAATGATCACAAACAAAAAGCTTTAGAAGAGCTTTGTATAAATATAATGGAAATACATATAGACTTCACAGACTACTTAGTAAAAACAACACAACAAAAACATGCTTACTCTTATGATAAACAAGATAATATAGATCAATTTAATAAAATGGATTTATGTTTTGAAAAAATAAACACAAATATGCAAACAGTAATATCGGAACTAAACCCAAGATTAGATAGCGATGAAGAAATAATAATAAGTAGACACACTTTTACTAATAAAACATAATTATGTTATAATAATTTATGATAATCCAACTATTCTTGTCAGTAATTTATGAATATTTTAATAAAATCATAAAAAATGACAATTTTATTTCTTATGGAGGAAAATCAAATAAATTATTGATTTCTCCTATTATACCTTCTTTTACATTCTCAATACCTCATATATTACACATATCTGATGCAACTGATGCAATAATGACAAGTAACAGAAAAAGTATTAAAACAAGTAATGAACTTACTACAAAAATACAAAAAGAGTATGAATATCAAACAATAATATTTCACAAAAACATGTCAGAAATGCAAAGAAAATATCAAAAGCTACAAAATGAACAAATAGAACTTATTCAAAAATTTAAAACAGAAAACTCTCCTCTAGAAACTGTAAAACCATCTTTTATTGATATCCACAATAAATATAAAATTATAGAAGAAATTAAGAAGCAAAAGGAAGAAATGGGAAGACAGATAAAAGAATTAGAAGACAAAATCAGACAAAAAGAAGAAGATATATTAAATCTAAAAAAACAAGAAGAAGAAAACATAAAAAAAATAGATCCACTTTTACAACAACAACTAATACAATTAGAAGAAGATATAAAAATCACAACAGAAAGATATGCTACAATAATTCAACAACTAACAGATAATAATGATAAACTTGAAAAAGTAAATACAGATCTTGAACGAGATAAAAAACAATTAACAACAAATAACAAGAGATTAACAACAGCAAATACAGCTCTTGAAAGAGAAAAAGCAGCTCTTGAACAACGAAATACAGATCTTACAAGAGAAAAAGTAGATCTTGAAGCAGAAAATACAGCTCTTAAACAACGAAATACAGCTCTTGAAAGAGAAAAAGCAGATCTTGAACAACGAAATACAGATCTTACAAGAGCAAATACAGCTCTTGAAAGAGAAAAAGCAGATCTTGAACAACGAAATACAGATCTTACAAGAGAAAAACAAAAGCTTAAAAAAGCAAATACAGCTCTTAAACAACGAAATACAGCTCTTGAAAGAGAAAAAGCAGCTCTTGAACAACGAAATACAGCTCTTGAAAGAGAAAA
>DCST01000007.1:3300-20361 GCA_002325765.1 bacterium UBA1459
GAGAAAAAGCAGATCTTGAAGCAGACAAAAAGACAATAACCGAATACTTTGACGAGATAAAAAATACTCAAGATGACATAATGAAAACACAAGTACAGATACAAGAGAAACAAGATTTGATAGATACTTCTAAGCAGACACTTTCCAATGCCAAACAAACATATCAGCAACAAAATTCTGCTATTCTACTTAATAAAATCACAAGCATATTCAGTTTGCAATATCAAAACATAGCACAACAAGAAGTGCAATTAAAAACAGAACAGCTATTGGCGACAAAATTAGATGATAATATAAATAAAATTGCTCAAATGTTTAATAAAGATATAAAAGATAAATATCCGAATCAAGAAGCGGTTTTAGATAAAATACAAAAAAAGAAAATAGAAAAAGAAGATTTGTATATAACTACAATTACGGACGCTAATCTAACATGGAAACAAAATTCTGTTTATTATCTTAATCAATCTGGTGTAATAGCAGAATTTAAAGATCCAATACTAAATGATGATACTGTAATTGGACAAACATCAGGATTCTTAGGAAAAATAGGATTCTCAAACATAAAATTTAAATTTGATACAGAATACAGTATAGCGCAATTAAAGAAAGAGCCTGATCCTTTTATAACAAAAATAATAACTCCTTTTCTAAATGTATTAAAAATGGATTTTGATCTAATTGAAGACGCCTCTTTAGGAATATCATTAGAAAATAAATTCAAACTAGCGTCAATACTGCTTGATCGTTATTGTATGTCAAATGCCTCAGATGGCAGTATATTTCAATCTGCCGTCAATAACATATTAAAACAAACAGTCTATATGATTCCAGAAGAACAACATGCTAAAATAAAATTTGTTACTTATTTGCTTGGTGCATTTTTAGTAGGTCCTCCTAATGCATATAATCCTGCGGTATCTATGATAGCAAATACTCAAACAGCAGACAAGATTTCTTGGCTTGTAAATGGAGGAAAACACAGAACATTTGAAGAAACAGCACAAATAAAGGAATATATTAGCAAATTAATTACACCATTAGCAAGTAAATATAACAATTTATATACAATAATACAAGGCATAAAATTTCAATAACTAATAATCTTATTACAACTTAAATGACCTCTAACTATTACTACTTTCTTATTATAATAATCTGATAATACTGCAATTAATTGCTGATTTGCTTTGTTATTTTGTGGTTTTTCTGTAAGATATATATCTAATCTATTCTTGTTAACAATAATTTTAATTTTTTTTTGATTTGTATAAACTTTAACTTTTATCATATTAAACTAATAATATTAAATATTGCAACAATTATACATAATAATCCGATAAATAATGCAAATATGCTTTTATGAATTTTGGCATAAGATAAACTAAAAACAGAATAAAAAATAAACAATCCATTACAAGAAATATCAATAAATTTAATCATCATATGAGCTAAATTATTTTTTAAAAGAAACACAAAAGGTAATAATATTAATGAACTTAAAATAATAGATAAATAAGGTACATCATTATAAGTTTTTAAGAATATTTTTGGCATAAGATTTGCTTTAGCTGATTCATAAGCGAAAAAACCACTACTATTAATCCAACTATTTACAGTACCAATACAAATAATAGCAATAATAATACTTAATATATTTGCTCCTCCTATTAAATTTGCTACATCAAAATAAGGTCTTGCAGATAAATTAAAACCTAATCTACTAAAAATAGTATATAAATTCAAAAGATATAAACAGCAAATAATAGACATAGTAAATATAGATGTAAATGTAAGATTTTTTTTCTCTAATGCTATTGCTGGTATAGTTTCTACACCTACAAAAGACCACATTGACAAACTTATACCCTTAAATAAATTAACAAAATTAAAACTTGTGTTCCATGATATGGATGTAGCTGGAGCTCTTAAAATCATTATAGGTATTAATATTAATAATGATATTTTAATAACAGTAAATACTCCTTCAATAATAGTTGAATATTTATTACTAAAACAATTAATCAAAGTAAAAAAAGAAATAATTATAATTGAAAAAAGTTGAGAATATGCCTGTAAATTAAGATATATTATAATCTCGTTTATGACTATAATTGTACTAATTGATCCTATTAACCAGTAAAAATATGTACATATCTTAGCAATAAAAGATCCAAATGCCTCTTGTATAATAACTGAAGAAGCTTTAGAAAATAAATATGTTAATCCTAAAATAATACCAGATGTAAATCCAAATGAATATAATGATAAAGAAGCAAATTGAGATAAAGTAAATGGTAATATAAACGCACCAGATCCTATAATAGCACTAATTAGAAAAAAAAATACTCGCATATTTTTAATTATATCATTGTTATATATCTTTTTACCTTTTAGTTAATATACTATTTACTCATATGATATAATCTTATTATAATGTTTATATATTGCGGCGCTTTGAAATCTGAGAAGTTTTTACCTTTATTACCTATTACTTCCTTTATACAATTAATACCAAATAACAGACCAAAACCTCGTGATCTTAACTATATTAACGAGGATACAATATTAGATCAATTACCAAAAACTCAATTAAAAGATATAGATCTAACAGAAGATCAAATAATATCAAATCATCAATTAGAAAGTCGGCTACATATGAAAAAACAACAAGAATCTCTTGTATCAAAAGCCAATTATCATCAGGAATATTTTCCAAGTAATTATAAAATGAATTATGCTCCTGATATAGAAACAGATAATTTATGTGAAAAAAATTATAATGATTATCAACTTCAATTAAGTAAACAAAACTTTAGAGAAGCTATAAAACATGACAAGAAGTCTAAAAAAAATAAATTATCTGATATCATAATACCAACATTTCAGAATATTGGTTCTTATCATGGTAGTTTAGATGATGTTTTAACAAAATTATTTAAAGATCCAAATACAATATCTCTTGGCAAATATTATCAAAAACGCATAACAAATATAGATAAAAAGATTTATGACAACATAAAAAATGTCTCTAATACATTATTAGATTTTTGGAATATTTCAAAAGATAAAGCAAATCAATTAAATAAAACAATAAAAGAGAATATAAAATCACTATCATTTCTTATAGAATTATTTGATGAATTTGGTACAACGGATGCTTTTTTTCCTCATATACTATTAAATTTATCTAAGGACTATTCATTAATACTAAAGTCTATAAATACAATGCATGAAATAATATTAAAAATAAAAGATGAATCATCTAGTATGTTGGAAAGCAAAATAGTATCTTTAATTGCCGATGCATTAAATAAACTTATTACTATACGAGAAAATATTATAATATTTACATCAACTAGTACAAAAAATAAAAGCAAATTTAAATTATTATTTAAAGATAAAACAGATATGCTAGATAAGCACAAAAAGATGATTAATCAATCAATAAAAGTATTACAATATATGTATTATTTTTATACTACTAACAATAAAGCTGATAAAATCCATATCATCCAACAACTTGAAAAATTATTACTTACACAAGATGTACCTGAAAAATTCTTTATTACATATTTTGCTGTATTAGTTAAACATCTTGGATATGGCTCTTTACAACATAAAAATAAGCAGTTTATATTTAAGACATCAAACGGAGATAAATTGTTCATAGATTATTTTTAGTAGTCAATAATAATTATATATAAATCTGAAAAACAATATATATAAATAAAATGATATAATCAAGATATGAAAATTTTTCTTAATGATTATGAAATTACTATAGATCATCTAAATACAAAAAGTCATACTTCTATAGTTACTATCTCAAAAAATAATCATACTATTAAGTTCTTTGTTGCATTAACTATAGGAAATTATATAGAAAATACTGAATATTATCCTTTGCAAGTTACATATCAAGACTATTCATCTAAAAAATACAATAATAAAAGAGATAAAATCTTAGATAAAGATATTTTAATAAGTAGATTTATTGACAAAGCAATTCGACCTGCACTGCTACCATTTTTATCCTATGAAATAAATTTATCTATCAAATTACTAAGTTATGATAGTTTAATAGATAATAAGTTTGCTGCTACATTAGCCACTATATGTTTTTTAAAAACCAAAATTAATATTGATTGTAAAATATATCATTCACATGAAACTTATATAGTATGTAATCATGAATATATATTTGCTATTGAACATGAAAATTTAATTGTTGATTTATATATAAGAATTAAAGCTCTTATTAAAGAAGCAAATAAACTTAATCTTGAAGATATTATAAGTGAAAATCTTATTAAATCACATAATAAAAAAAATACTATTAAAAAATATACTAGAGACAATAGAACAAGCAAAGATATTAGACCTATTTCTTTTCACAAAATTACAGAAAATAATTATATATTTTCAAGAGGATTAACATCTGTTATGAATATAGTTACAATAGGAGATACTGATGAAAAAGTAATTACTCAATATAACTTTCCAGGATATTCCTGTAATTNNCGCTTACTAGAAGAGAAATTGGCCATGGAGATCTCATTAAAAAGTCATTTTCTCATTTAGATAATAATTTAAAATTGCTATGTGAAGCTATTAGTGCCGATGGATCTACATCAATGGCAAGTGTCAGTGGATCTTCAGCTGCATTATATTCAATGAATTTAATAGATAGTAATAATATAGTTGCGGGCATATCTATAGGAGAAATTAATAAAAAATTACATGTAGATTTAGATGCTAATGAAGATCAATTAAGTAATTTTGATTTTAAAATAACGGCATCTAAAAAATATATACATGCTATACATATGGATTCCAAAACAGGATTAAGAATAGATACTCTAGAAGAGGTTATTAAATTAGGATTACAATCATCCTTAAAAATAATTAAAAAAATCGAAACTGATTGCAAACCTTCTAAAAATATCAAATTTATCAAAATTAATACAAAAAAGATAGGTATTATGATTGGACAAAAAGGAGATAATTTAAAAGAAATAGAAAAACATTCAAAAGCTCAAATAAAAGTATATCAAAACGGATTGGTATGTATTACAGGATCTTCTGAAAATATTGAATTTGCTTCCGAATTTGTTAATTTTTATGGATTTGATAAATCTGCAGTTAAAAGTAATATTGCTTTTTTTGCAAAAGAAACAAAAGAATCTAATACAATAAATACTCAACAAGGATTATTTCATTTACCAAAAACAATTTTATATAAAAAAGATCAACTTATAAGATGTAAATTATTATCAAATAATAAATTAAAAATATTATAAATGGTAAGATTTGTTTAATTCTTCTTCTATTTGTTCAGCTAATTTTAAATGAAAAATATAACTACTTTGCAATTTAGTAAATAAACCATTATTATATAAAGTTGTTTCTTGTGTATTATATATATCCTCCCTTATACTCATTATATCTTTCAAGTATTGTATATATTTATTAAAGCAATTTAATACTTCTTTAAGGTAATTGTTAATTTCTGGATATTGTTGTAATATACTTTCAAATTGCTTCATAAATATTTTTTCAATAAATGATATTCTATTATTAAATTCTTTTATAAATACTAATGTTGATATTGATTTGCATCTATTATGTTTAATATATTGATTAATATTAAGTATACATGTGATAGCAATATGTATTATTTTTAATAAAGCATATATATTTAATTTTTGATTTTGTATTCTTTGAGCTAAAGGACTACTAAATGGCTCTTTATTTATAAATGGATCAATAAAAGTAGTTGTCTTTTCTCCATACATATAATTTTTAGCAATCTTAGATTTAGGATTTTGTTCTCTTATTATACTATCTTTTTGTGCTCGATTATCAATAATATATGTAAATACTTTATATTTAGTAGCTGTTTTGTTAACTGTACTAAATCCCTCTTCATTCCATTTAGCAAACCATGATTTTAATAAAAGTATTTCTTGGGATTCTGATATATTGGATGAAATTCCTAGATCATTTAAATAAGCAATCTTATCTATTGTAATTGGACTTTCAAATTCTGTGGCATTATCCCATATTGCATGAAATATGTGCTCATCTATTACTTGCATAAAATCACTTTTAATACATATAAAACTAGTATTATTATTTTGAGTACCTACATCTGTAAATTTAATACTAGGTATATCTGTATTGAGCAATTGTTGTGAAAATGAAGGCATATTTGGAGGATACAAACTAGATAAATAATTTTTGTTAAATGTTTGTATATTTTCTTTACATTCTTTAAAAGGGTCACTTGCTTGAAAAATTTCATTAGCTTTGATTATTTCATTTTTATATTCCTGTTCTAATTGATTTTTATACCTAGCAATATTAGATATTATTTTTTGTTCATTATATTTATATTTTTTTATAGAGATATCTGCTCTCTTTGTTAGATTATTATCCACAAATTTTCTAGGTTGTTTTTGCTGATTTCTTCTATTTTCTCTCATTGCTTGTTCTGTTTTCATACAATTATTAAGATTTTGTAGAACATTTAATCTCCTATTATTAAGAACGTGAACAGGATTCATAGCTTGATCTATTTCTTTAAGAAACTCTCTTTTATTTTGATGCTGATTTGCTAATATTATACCCTCTTCTTTTTTATCTTCTTCTATTATTTCTTGATTTTCTTTTTTTATACGCTTATTTTCTTCTAATAAGAGTTTTTGTAGCTCTTGATTTTTTATAATTTTTTCAGACAAATTATAATCTTTAGGTATCCATCGTAATATCATAAAAGGAGATATAAAGTATACACATTTAAAAAAATTTGGAATATTTATAAATTTTGATATTGTGTTTCTAGATATTTTTTTTTCAGAAAAAGTAGATTTTCTGGAAACTTTATGAAATAAGTTGTTTGAAGATCCATATAATAATAACATATATAATTATATCTTATAAATGATTAATTTATGATTTTAGATACATGAAAAAAACTATTAAATGCGATTTTATGTTCATATTCAAGTTCTCCTAGTGCAGCTAATAGTGTAGGCATAGGCATCTGTTTAGATAAATCATTAATACTGACTGGAGTGAGTGATAATAAAGATAATAATTTATCTTTATCCATTTGAGAAACTGTCATATCTAAATAATAAACATCTTTAAAATGTTTTATAGGATTATATATATAATTTAATAATGTTTCTTGTGTAAGGATACTAGCTGTATTATCTAAAATAATCTTATAACATCCTTCATAACTTATATCTAATGGATGCCCTAATGCAGCAAATACCATATGCTCATAGGATTTTGCTATTTTAGCTGTACTTAATGCTCCAGAAGAAGCTGAAGCCTCAATTACACATAAAGGATCCGATAAGGCGGCAATAATACGATTTCTTTCAATAAAAAAAGAAGATTTAATTTGCATATTATATGGCTTTTCCGTAAGAACAAGTCCTTGTTCTTCTATTAAATATTGTAATGACATATTTTCTTGAGGATATACAATATTAATACCTCCTGCAATAACAGCGATTGTATTATTTATACAACATGCATGAGCTGTAGCATCTATGCCTATAGCTAAACCAGATACAATTACTCTATTATCTTTTACTTCATTAATAAGATATTGACAATATTTCATACCTATAGATGTAGCAGTTCTTGATCCCACAAATCCTATTTTAAGTTTATTCATCAAATCTATATTTCCTTTATATGTTAAAATAGGAGGTAAGTATATATAATCATTATTTATAAAAAATTTTCCCCCATAATTATATGTTTTCTTTATTTCTTGTTCAATAACTTCTTTTTCAATAAGTGAACATCTTTTACCTCTCCAGTATAGATCTCCCTTTTCCATTGCTATAATAATGTTTGCATCAGAATTGTATTTATTTTGTAAATATTTATAGCCAATAATACCTATATTATGAGATCTATATATTCTTAATTTATCAAAAATATCTTCATGCACACTTACTTATTCTCTGAGATATTACATGTTTTATCTTGATATGATGTTTCAGATTTTTTATTTCTAGTTGCTAAAAATATAAATATAGCAGAAGCAATAACAGATATACTTAAATACCATAACATTTGAGTTATACCTGCTGCATTATATAATCTTTCTCCCATCTCATTAAGAGGTGATCCTTGATTCGTCCATATAAAACTCAAAAGAAATCCAGATCCTAGTTGTGATAATGAACATCCTGGAAACATAGCAAATCCATTTAACATACCAAAATATATACCAGCATATTTACTATTACCATACTCATCTGCAATAATTAAAGGAGCTATACTGTGTGACATACCTAATATTGCAATACCTATTGCAGCTAATTTCAGAGTACCTAAAGAAGGTATTAATAAATAAGTAAATACACCAACTATACCACTAATACCAGCAAAATATAGATTTGATTTTACTCCAAATATTAAAATTAAAAATGGTAGGATAAGAGAATATACACCAGATACAGAATTCATAAGATATGTTATAGATCCTTTGAGTGCAGTTGGAGCAATCTCACTTACAATATTTGCAAAATATCCATTTTGAAATACATATAATAATACAACTGAACTCCAGCTATATAAACCTAAAAATAAAAGTTTTGGAGTTGTAAAGAAATATTTTAATCCTCCTTCTTCTGGTTCATTTATAGTTTCTGTTGTACTTTCTTTTACTTCTTGTTGCGATATTTTAGATGTAAATCTATTTGTTATTATAATAATAACTCCTAGTATAATACCAGCGTATCCTAATCTTCTAAGTAAATCATACCATTGTATTTGACCAAGCTCCAAACTTTTAGATGCAATTAAATCACAAACAGCTCCCATCTTATATGCAATAAATATAATCATATTAAATAAAATACTAAATAAACTTGATGGAAATACAGATGTTAAAAATGTACATACACTAATTACAGTAGATGCAGCACTAAATCCTAATAATACACGAGCAAATAATATCATATTATATGACTTCATATTTGACATACTTATTTGTAAAATACCATACATAATAGCACTAACACCTGTATAGTTTAATCCAAATCTAGTAAGTAGAATACCTGTTGCAAATTGCATTAATCCATATCCCATTGACATAAGTGATGGATATAAACTTGATTGCTTTGCTGTAAGTCCAAATGCCATATCTAATGGTGATTTTAATGCGGCAACTGTCATTCTTGTAGATATATATAACACACAATTTGCTAACAAAAACATTAATTGAATAATATTGACATGATTAGTATACTTTTTTAAATATATTGCGCCTGCAACTAATAATCCTACCACTGGGACCAAAAAGAATATAATTCCGAATTTTGCTAAAATAACATCTAGAATATAATCTCCTGATATAACGGCTAATATTAATACTAAGTATTTAATCTTGTCTTTCATACATTTATTATTTTACATATTTTAAGTCTAAATTATTAAAATTTACAAAAAAAAACCAAAAATTTTTATTTTATAATGATTTTTATAGATGTATAAATTCATTTATAATTTTAATATGCATAAAAAAATATTTCTAATGGGGTTAATATCTATAATTTCTTTACTTGGATTATATATAGTAATTCAAAAAATTATCATACTTTTTATAATAATAGGTATAATTTTACTGGGTATACCTATTATTTATTTAGTTCTTAAGCAAAAAAAAATAGAAATAATAGATACATATATTGAAATTGAAAATGTATTAAAAAAATTTAGCAAACAATCTAATTTATCTATGATTACTAATTCACAACATGGTCATTTATCCTCAAATATTTTATTTAAAAACGCATCTTTAGAAAAAAAAATTATTAAAGAACTCTCTAAATTAAAATGTATTGATAAAATAGAAGTAGTTAAAGGATATATTAATATATTTCTTAATATTACTAACTTACATATTAATTTTGAAATTAAAAACAAAGAAAAGATACTTATTGAATATGTATCACCTAATCCTACTGGACCTCTACATTTAGGTCATTTAAGAAATATAATTATAGGATCATCTTTAGTAAATTTATATAAACACTGCGGATATGATGTTACAACTGAAATGTATATTAATGATCAAGGTAATCAAATGAATCAATTTATAGAAAGTGTAAATTATTATAGAGATGGTTCTGGTATATTATATTATCAGGGTGAATATGTTAAACAATTTGCAAAATATTCTAATGAAGAAATTATGAATCAAATTATATCTGGTATATGCACGGATTTAAGTAAACTTAATATTCAACATGATAACATTATTTTTGAAAGCAGTCTTAATAAAGAAGTAATAGAAATACATCATATGATAGATAAACTTAATTTATTATATATTGGATTTTTAGATGATACATCTAAAGAAGAAAGTGTAATTATTAATACTGTTCAACTAGGAGATGACAAGAATCGAGTATTACAAAGAAAAAATAAAATTTATACTTATTTTGCTTATGATATTGCTTATCATTATCATAAATATTTAAGAGGTTATAACAAACTTATTACAGTATTAGGAGAAGATCATATAGGTCATATGAAGAAATTATCTATGATTTTAAATCAAATGAATATCTATGTTAACATAGTTTCTTATAATCATGTATTTTATAAAAAAGATGACCAATTGCTTGCTTTGTCTAAACGACAAGGTAATATTATTACACTCAAAGAATTATTAGAAAGATTTACAAGCAATGAGTTAAGATGGATTATATTATCTCAAAATGCTCATAAAATTATAGAATTTGATCAAAACTATAGCCTTGATCCTTTATATCAAATTATGTTAGCCTCTGAAAGAATACAAATGTTTATAATTGATAATACTTTACCAAGTGTATGCGTAAATTTAGTAAGATATGTTGTATCTTTTAACTCTATGTTGCAATCTGCATGTTATATGAATGATACACATAAAGTATTAGAATTTCTTGTTAAGCTCTCTCAAGAGATTTTATTATACTTTCGTAATCATGTTCATTTAAATAATAGTACCTGTAATGTATATGATTCTAAAATACTTAATTTATGTTCTAAAATATTTGAGAAAAGCTTTAATATACTTGGATTTGAAAAAGAAGAAATATAATTCTGATAAAAAATACTATTAATAATATATTATTAAATAATAATATGTAATTACTTATTTAATACTTTATATAAATATATAATATGGTATAGACAAATCACAGATAACAACACTTAAAGTCTATATTCGCAAAAGTGATGCAGTTAATATACATTTTTAATACTCATTAGAGAATATGAATATAATTTCAATCTTGATAAAATCAGAAAATAAAATATCAAGAAATGAAGAAAAAAATATATATATATTAAAATTCAGCACAAAAACAAAAAAAACAGGACATAATTATCATAACACAGTTGATTTTTCTTTTTATGATGTACCCTATAAGCTAGATTTATCAAATCTAAAGCAAATTATGATCAAATTAAAAAGAGATGATATGCTAAGTAACCTACAAAACATATTTAATAATATAATATTTACCGAAATATCATAGTGTGCACGTGCTTATCTTATATACAGAAGTTTGGTTTGATAAAGGTTAGAAAATCTTACATTCTGTTCTTAATAAAATGTTTAATAAAAAAACATATAAAACTAAGATCTTTTCAGATGATCCCAAAATGCAAGATTGCACACAGAATCATTAAGTAAAAAATATAAGTTTCAAACATTCTTAGAAGAATATAATTTAACAAATAGTATTGCATATTTAAAATTAGTAATCACAATAAAGAACCTAACAAACAACTTAATCAAGAATTACAATATAATGAATTATACCAAAAAAAGAATCGCAACAAATATACCATGAAGATACAAAATTAAAAAACAAAGAAAATAATAAAACAAAAAATAAAAAGAGAAAATTAATTTATTATATAAAAAAAGCAGAAAAAATAGATGAAAAAGATCAAGAAAAGGAAACATTAAAACAACAACTAGATGAAAAAATCAAGCATTAAAAGAAAACCAAATGTTATTACAGACAAATTTCAGCATTCAAGACGAAATAAATAAGCAATTAGAAGATTAATAAAATTATACTAATTTATATAAATTTATATAAACTATCAATATATTTATCATTTAAAAAACTACATACTATATTAACTAGATTATTAACTCTAGATCCTTGTATATAAATTACATCTTTAAAATTACTATCAAAGTTAAAATTAGTAGCTTTTTTACTTTTAATATCAATATTATACATATATAGTTTATTGATATAAATGCACGAATCTACTAATTCTCCTATTTGTTGAAAAATATTATCTTGTTCATTGCCAAGTTCTATAATATTACCTAAAATAAAATCACATATTTCTTTTCTACTATTAATAAGATGTATTACATACTGAAAAGACATCCAATTACAATTAAAAGAATGATCATATATCTTTTTATTATTAAATATTATAAAATTACCTCTATGATTAGGTAAATACAACTCATTTTCCAATTTAATATTATTAATATTTAATAATTTACATAAGGCTTTACATTTTTCATAATTTGAATCTTCAATTGTTATATAATTTTTGAAGTATTTACTCATAGAAGCTGGTCCTATCGCTGCTTTGCGAGTATATTCACTTACAGATGACTCTTCTTTAATAATATTATCTAGAGATTTAAATGCACTAACATGCTCTAATCCAATTGATCCATATACACATATATCTGGACATATAATTCTACTAATATCACTTACTTCTCCAATAGAACTTGTACCAATTTCAATAATACAATAATCATAACTATTATTTAATAATAATAACTCTAAACAAATAGATATAATCATATTATAACTACGCCTTGTATATAATATTTTTCCAGGTAACATTTGAGTTAACATAAATTTTATGCTTGTTTTTCCACTTGCTCCTAATACAGCAATTACAGAATTTTTATATTTTTCTCTTATTATCGATGTATATTTTTTTAAAAAATTTATAATATCTGAAACAATAATTTGAGTAATATTAATATTTTGCATCTGATTAGTAAGTATTACAGTAGCTCCATTTAGTATTGCTTCACCTATATAATCATTATTGATTGCTACAAATAGTGATTGTGGTGTTACGTATTTAGAGTACATATGTGTCGCCTTTATATTAGTAATATCTTCTTTGTTTCCAAAAATCTGAGCATGTAAATTTTCTAGTATATCAAGATTCATAAATTAATTTTAAAAAATAAATATAAAAATATATATAAAATCATTATTAATAATTTTAATTAATATAAGCAAATTTATTATAGCAGACTGTTTATCGAAACAATATAATATAAGATTTAAATTTTATATTATGTATTCAAAAACAATATATTTATTGTTGTATTTGGTAATGGTTTAAAAAATTCCTCTAGTTTTTCTAGTCTGTTTTTTTGTGCTTGGTTTATTCTTGCTTGTATTTTTTGTGGATCTTGTTTATCTTCAATATCGCTTGATTCATTAGAACTTAAATCACTAATGCTTTCTGTTGGTTCATACTCTTTTATAACTTTTTCTATTTTAGTAAGAATAGATGGGTTATTTTTTAAAGTTATCATGAATCTTTTTACTATTTGTTGTTCTACTGGAGTTAACTCAACACTACAATCTATTTGTTCTAATTTATTGTTTATTTGAGATATTTTTTTAGTATTTATAGGCTGATTTATTAATTCATGCAATTTGTTAGAAATGTTATTTATTTCTTCATATAAATTTGTATTCAGAGCTTGATTGGATTTACTTTCTTTGGATATATCTTCTGAATCACATGTGTCTTGAGATATTGTGAGATCTTTATGATTTTCTTGCAGAATAGATAAACTATTAGAACAGTAAATTAATATGTATGTTAACATATAAATATATTAACAAAAAAACTTTTATTTATAAAATTAAAAGAAAAATAAATACTATATAGAATATTATATATTTAAATATTTGTATTAATAGCATATAAAAAGATCTATATTTATTATGTTTTGATATATAAATATAAAGTTTAATATTAATTTATACTTATAAAGTATATTTTTTCTACATTATATTATATTTTTCTATATATGCTACTAGTTCAATTTCTACTTTATTGATAATATATAGTAGAAATTTTTTGGATCAACATATTTTCATAATCTTATATAATGAAACTCTATCCAAAATGAATTGAAAGAATATCTGATTTCAGAATTTGATAATTGATTTCATAAATAAATTCTACAGAAAATATAATACATTCAAATAGATATTATTAATTGTATATATAATAGAAGAAGATAAAAATCCTACTAGAAAAAATTCTATCAGGAAATATTACTATTTCAGTTTGAATGTAAAAATACTTCATATCAAGCCCAATAATCACAATCTTATACAAGAAAACACTAAATAAAAATTGTTAAAAAATTTTTAAATATATAATATAAAATATTGTTTGTATTATAAAATATGATATGGGAACATGTTGTATTATTGGTAGTCCATGCGCAGGAAAAGGCACTCAATGCAATTTATTATCTGAACTTGGATATACTTTTATATCTGCAGGTAATTTATTAAGAGAAAAATATCCTAAGGGAACACCAGAAAGATCTTTATTAGATAGTGGAGGATTAATAAATATTAATATTATCTCGGAATTAATAAATAATAAAATAATGGAGTTAAATTTTAATATTATTATAGATGGTTATCCTAGAACTGCCGAACAAGCAAATAATTTAAATGATTTTTTAAAAAAGAATAATAAGCCTTTAAGTTGTGTTATAGTGCTTGATGCAGAGAAAAAAATTTTATTATCAAGAACCAGATCAAGATATTTTTGTAATATATGCCAAAAAACATTTAATAAGAAGAGTAAATGTTGTAATATTAATACTATTCGAAGAGATGATGATACAGATGAAATCTTTAATAAAAGATATTTTACTTGGAAAGAATCATTAGAAAATCTAATAAAAATATTTGATTGTCATATTTATTATATTGATACAAATAAAGATATAAATAGCATTAAAAATGAAATTTTAATACAATTATCTAATAATACTGTGATTAAATAAATATCGAAATGTGGTCTGTATATTATTGATTTTTTATATATTAAGGAAAACTAATAGAATTATTATCAAATAAGTTAAATTATTTATTATATTAATCTTCAAATAAGTCTGATCTTGAATTTGGTTTTGTTTGATCTGGGTCTAATGCTATATATTGTGTTAATTCTTCTAATGTTTTATTAGTTTGTATAGCTATATTAAATGCACTTTGTTTTTCATCTAATTCGTTGGATTGTAACGCTGTATCTATGAATGGGAATGTTTTTTTTATGTATTGTCCTAATAGTATTACATTTTCTTGATCTTCTTCTTTTATTAATGGATATAACTCTATCAATTTCTTGAGCTTATTCACTATCGTGCATTTCATTTGAATTAAATTCATATCTAACTTAGCAATTTCCTTGTCTGCTATTTGATATTTTTGCACTTCTATTAATTCTTCTAAATATCCATTTATTTTTTTACCTACATTAAGTATACTTTGTGCATCATTAAGTATACTTTGTTTATCGCCTAATTTGTTAGATGCAAATTTTATTTTATTATTTATTAAGTCGATTGTTATTTCTCCTATGCATTGTCCTAATATTATTACTGCTATATTTTGTCGATTTTTTTTATACTTAGAAATGACAGTAAATCAATCAATTTATATGACTTATCCATCATCTCACGTGTTGCTTTATGTAATTCTAGATCCATAAATAGATCGTCTATTTTTGAAAATTCTGATATACTGGATGTTACAAATTGATTTTGCTCTTTTTGGATTAACTGATTAATTATATCTTGTGCTTGTGCTTTAAACCACTCAGTATTTATGTTGCCTGATTCGTCTATTAAATTGTGCTTACAAATTATCTCGCGTACTTTGTTTTGTAAATAATAATCTAGACCCTTTGTTTCTAAAACTTCTGGTATATTGGATACTGCAAACTGCTCTTTCTCATTACTATTAGGTATAACATCATTTAGTTGTTTTTTATTCTTTGTTGTTATAACCTCTTCCTCTTTAATATTATCATTACTATTAGACATAGCGTAAGTAATAGAATTTTTAAATTTGAATGAAATGTCAATAAAATTTATAATTAACATAAATATATAATATCAAAAAAATACTTTAACGATTAAGCAAAAATTAAAAAAATCACTTAGCATTAAGAGGTTTGTTTATTATGAAAAGTATGCCTTCTTCTTGTAAGTGAAAATATATCAGATTTTTCCTTATTAAATACTTTTTTTGGCGCTTTATCTTTACCTATAGCAATAGATTCTCCTAAAGACTTAAGTATATAGCTTATAGAAGTAGATGATTCTACGTTTGATGCAATAGGAATATCTATGTTATTTTTGTTACCATTCGTATCGCATATACCTATAACAGGTATTTTTCTAATATTAGCTTCTTTAACACAAATTTTTTCTTTATGTACATCAGTAATAATAATTATTTCTGGAGGACTTTTCATATTTTTAATACCTGCAAATTGCTCTAAATCTTTTTTAAGTTTACGAGCCATAACTGATTTTTCCTTTTTGGTATATTCGCTGTTTGTTGCATTTAATGTTTTTTCAGTATTTATAATTGATCTAATTTTCTTTTGTATTGTAGAAAAATTAGTAAGTGTACCAGGACTCCATTTTTTACATACATAGAAAATACCAGTTTTTTCTGCAAATGCTTTAATGGTTGGGCTTATTGATTCTTTTGTACCAACTATTAATACATTACCTCCTTTAGATGTAATTTCTTCAATCTTTTGTTGAGCATTTTGTATCCCAATTATTGTATAGTCTAAATTAATAATAGCTCTACCTTCCAGTTTTCCAAAAATAAAAGGTCTCATACTTGCATGAGTTGCTTCAGTTCTATGCCCTAAAGCGCAACCATTTTCAAGTAATTTATTAATAGTGACTTCCTCTCT
>DCST01000022.1 GCA_002325765.1 bacterium UBA1459
CACATGAAACTTGTGTATATTGTGAAGCTGATTGTGGGGTTTGTACTTACGGTTCAATTGAAGGTATATTAACAGGACCAATTTCATCAGTTCCTTTAGGAGTTTTAATTAAAGATAAAAATAATTTTAATATAGGAGATCCAATACTTAAAGATAAAATAAAAGAGTGGATATATAAAGATCCTTCACTTTATCATCAATTAAAAGATGGTAAATATGATAATGTTATGATAAAAATATTTGATAATGTTATGGCTCAATATTATTTTTTACCAAATGGGGCTAAAGCTTATGATAATAGTCTAGCAGCTCCAGGTTATACTTCACCTTTTGATCAAAGTAGTGCAGGACCAGGATATGTTATAGATTATACAAATAGTTCCGATTTATTATTAAGAAATAAAATGGGAATATGTCATGATTGGGCAGGTCTTTTATATGCACTTGGAAGAACTGCAAATGTACCTAAAGGAAGATTATATGTGCTTGGTTATCAGGTTGCGGGCCCTTTGGGTACTGGTGCTGGTGGCAATGCAACTTTGGGGTATAAACAAGATAATGACCCAACTATTCCAATAGTTTTTGATGTAACTTATGGTGAAAAAAAAACAATAGGAAATCCTACAGGTATAGCAAAATGTATTCCTTGGTATGGAAATTCATGGCAAAATGAAGAATATGAATTAAATACTGGTGGTCAATTAAAAGATATTGGTGGTATCACAGATTTTAGTTTAAATTGTAATACATAAAAAAATGGTAAAAAAAATAATTTCAATACTTGTAATTTTAATTTGTTTAATTAACATAGGTTTTGCGCAAAATATAATTTTTGAAAAGAAAGTAAATCAAAGTGAAGTTTATTCAAATTCAAAAATACTTGTAAATTTATATATTAAAAATAATGAAAATAAATCTTTTAATGTTGAACTTGTCGATTATTCAATTCCATATTTAAGTGGAGTTGTTAATTCAAAAACTATTCAAAATGATAATTCAAAAGAAATAAGATTTGTACCAACTGCTAAAAATTATAATGAAAAAATCACTCTTCTAAGTTATCAAGAAATCAATCTAAGTTATGAACTTGAATTTTATGATATGCCTGATAGTAGATTAAATAAAAATGAGATATTAACAAAAGCTGAAATGAGATTAAATACAAGTGAGATTATTTATTCAAATGAGGTTCAAATATATCTTAAAAGTAAAACACCTCTAGTTTGTAATTATAATTTTATTTGTGAAACTGGTGAAACTTATGAAAACTGTTTTAATGATTGTCCTAAAAAAACTGAGAAAAAAAATACAAATACAACTAGTAATAATATAAATAATAAAACACAAACCATAACTAAAACTGAAGTTAAAGAAGAAATAAATACAAATAATAAAACTTTAACTGAGGAGCAAATTAAAACAAATAAAGAAGAAGCATATTATTTTAAACTAATTAAAATTGCACTTGTGATTGGAATTGTTCTATTATTAATCTTTATATTTGTAAAGTTACTTTGGAAAATAAAAGAATAAATATTTAAATAAGTATAACTAAAATAAAATATGTTAAAATATAAAAGAGGAGAGCTTGATGAAGTAATGCTGACAATTACATTAATTATTGGAGTGTTATTAATCACAACTTGGTTTATATTTTATATAGGTAAATTAACAATGCAAGATCAAAATACAAATTTTCTTGCATTAAATAAAGTAACACAATACTACAAATTAACTTGTGATGCTGATGAAGCACAAATATCACAAGTTAAAATAGAAACAATAAGAAAAACAAATTTAACAATTATTAAAAATGAGGTTTGTATTTATTCAGAAGGGATGCTCAAAATATGTAATCAAATTATATGTAATACTAGTATAACAAATAATCTAAATTATAATTTTAATTTAAAAAAAACAGATTATTTTACATTTAATAAAAAAAATGATATCATCACAATTTCAAAAAATTAAAAAAAGTCAAGGAAATATCCTTTTGGCAGCATTTTTCCTCATACTTGTTCTAATTACAATATTCTTATTTTCAAGATATCATCAGGTAATTCTATTTTCAAATTATGAAGTAAATAATAACAAACTAGAATTAAATACTTTGTATCAAGTAAAAGATGAACTTATTAATTGTTATAGCTATCCACTTTTAATGACTCAAAATAATTGTTTAAGTTTAAAAAATTACAATTATGAATTAAAAACTATTTACAATGGTTTATGTAAAGATGAGGTAATTTTAACTCATGGAGTAAAAACAGATAATTATAAAAAGCTAATAATTCCAGTTATTAATACGACCTCACAAATAACCTGTATTGGTGAACTTAGTGTATACTTTAAATAAAAATGATAATAAAAAACATTCTAGCTTTTATTTCTGTACTATTTATTATTGTAGTTATAGTCGTAATATTTAATTCAGTAAATAATTCACTTGAAGAAAAAAAATTAGTTAATAATTTAAATCTAATTTCTGACCATATAAATTATTTATGTAATATTAATCAAAATGCATATCTTGAAAGAATAAACCTCCTTTCTACAAAAACAGAATTCAAAATATATATACCATCATCAAATAATAATTCCCTTTGTATTCAAAATATAAAAACTCAAAAATTATATTGTGAAANNATGGATTATTTAAAAAAATTTATTAAAGCTGAAAAAATAGTAAATACTGTAGAACTTAGTTTTAATAATGATTACCCATTAAAAATAGAATATAAAATAGTTGATAAATTATTACTTGGATTTATTTTAGCTCCAAGAGGAGAAGATTAAATTACTTATTTTTTAAACTTTAGATAATGACTTAAAGAAATTAATGTATTTATTGATAATATTGTATTATAATACTCATTAGCAATATTTTAGAAGGATAAAAAAATAATGTAAAAATTATTGGATTCTGAAGTTTTGAAGATACAATTAATCTTTTATTATGATTTTTTAATTCAAAAAATTATTTTTTCAAATTAATTGTTTAAAGAGTTAAAAATATTAAATAAGCTTTGCCCCCAAATAGTTTAAATTAAACTTTTAAAATACCTTTTGTCAATAATTATTATGGAAGAACAGTCACAAGAAATTATAGAAAATTTTCGTAATGGAATTCTTGAACTTGACTGTAAATTTGTAAATTCTTTAGCATCACCAATTGATTCTAAATTTTTTAAAAAATATGAGAATTATGTTTTTGAAAGATTGATAATCAAAACAAAATATTTAACAAAACAATACGATAAAGATTTTAATCTATTAAGTGTAGAACCATTTTTTGTTGATGTAAGTTTATATAAACCATATAAAAATTATAAAATACTTGAAACATATAAAAGAAAAGGACTTATAATAAATATATTAGATGTTGAAAATATTATAGAAAATTTATATGAAATTAATATT
>DCST01000020.1:0-4566 GCA_002325765.1 bacterium UBA1459
TAAATGTATCTAAATAATTATCTGGGGTATTAAAAATATAAGTTTCAGATGTTTTCGAATTTTTTAATAATTCTATTTTGTATTCACTTGTTAGTTTATTATATGGATTATTTTTATCCGTATATTCATATTCTAATAAAACATCTTTATGTATTTGTATAAAAATTGATGTATTCATGTTATTAATTTATTATATATATAGTTCCACTAAATCTCCAAGTAATAGTTCCTATAATGTTAGAACCTCTATAAAATCCTATATTAATTCCACACGGAGCACCATTTTTATCAGTGTTAAGTTCATAGAACATTACAGCTTGATTTGCAATATTAACACTGTCAACTAAAGTAGCTGTAATAAAATGATATCCTTCTTCTAAAGTTAAATTTAAAAATGTATAATGAGCAACTCCACTACTACCAGGTATATTATAATTCCAATCATCCCAACGAAACCAACCTACAAATCTAACTATACCCGCATATGTATTATATATAGATTTTTTATAAAAAGTATTAACGCCAGATTGTGTTGTTGTTTCTGTATAACTATAATGTTGAACTAATTCAGGATCTCCAGACCCAAATGTTTTTGTTGCATTATCCGATTTTACTGCATATGCAACATTTAAATCACTTATTAAAAGTCGGTTTACTATTCCACTACTTGAAAATCCATCTCCTCCACCAAGTATCCAAGTATTACCATTAGAACTAATTACAGAATCCCAATTAAATATTTTGTCATTCAATTTTAATGAATTATTTGCAGTTGTTGCTGTATCAGCAGTAGCTGATGAATCAGATCTTCTAGAAGAATCTACTCTAATTCCTACTGTAGAACTTCCATTCCAACCCATTAATGTAGGTGAATTTTCAATCCAATAAGCTGTTGAATTAGTTTTATTAGTAGCACTTCCATTAGGAGCTAAACCTTTTGATGCATCAAAAATTACACCCCCATTTCCAAAATAATTCCATCTAATATATTTACTTACAACAAAATCCGATAAAATACTACTAACATCACCTTTATTTACTACATTATTAGCAGTTCCTATAATTAAATTATCTCTATTAACATATCGCAAATAATTGTCAGATCCCCAAGTACCAACTAAATAAGTTGGGTTTATAGTTTCTACATTAGCACTCATTTTTAAATACCCAGTTTCAATATAACCAGCAGAATTTCTTAATACTATACTATTAGCAGAAGCTACTATAGATGGAGCATAACCTCTTAATGTATTTGAATTTTCTGCACTTTTAACATAACAAAATGAATTTGCACTATTTGATGCTAAAGTCCATCTAGCACCATCAAAAGTATTTGAGTTAGACGCAAATATATAACCAGAATTACCTATCCACAATTTACTAATTTTAACATCGGAAGCGTTTTTCCAAGAACTATCTACATCATCATAAACTTTTCTAGCTTTGTCTATAGTATCTTGTCCATTAGTAGTACATAACGCATATATAGAATGTTTATGATCAGATCTAGCAATATAATTACCACTTCCAAAATCGGCAGAAGAATTTTCAAAATTTGCAGATATAGTTCTATCAGCAGATCCGTTATAATTTCCAGTCAATATAATTCCGTTACCAGCAATTAAATTTTTATGTGCATACGTAGTATGTGTTGTTATTAAATTATTAATACGAGTATTAATTGCTTTTTCGGTTACTAACGATGAATCAGAATTATCTGAAAATAAACCATCTGTAGAAATTTTTGATATTGAATTAGTTAATTTTAAAGTTCCAATTATTTCTACTACACCAACTACACTTAATGTTCCAGTTGTTAAAGTACTTCCAATATTAACTATATTAAAATTTGATATTCCAGTACCAGTTAAAGTAGTTACAGTTGCAATATTAGTAGTTAAGTTACCTGTAATATTTAAAGTGTTAGTTTGTAAATCGTATGTATTGTTACCAGTTTCGTTTATACCTACATTACCAAATTCATTAATATAAATTCCACTATTTGAATCTCCATTATTAGAAATCCAATTAGTATTTGTAGTTATATTTCCGTTTACATTAAGAGAACCTATTTTAAAGTTTGCGTAAGAATTATCACTACCAGAATTCCAAATATAATTTTGTGGTATAGTTAAATCAGTTAAACTTGAATTGTTTATAATTATAGTATCAGCTTCATCATTTCCAGTTAAATATAATTTCGATTCATTTATTTTTAGAGTAAAAATATCATCAATTTGATATAATTTGTTATTTTCATTGTTTAATGTTAAATTATCTATTGTAATATTATCTGTTACTTTTATATCACCAGTAACAGTTAAAGAATAATTAGTGGCAATATCACCTTTAATTGCAACATTACCTAAAGTATCAATTTTTATAGAGTTTACGCTTCCATTATTTATATAATAACCTTTAGTATCTATATTATTATTTAATGTCAATTTACCTATTTCTATATCAACATAGTTAACAGTACCATTTTTAAAAATTATTTTAGATGGAATATTATAACCAGAACCTAAATCTTCATTATTTATAGTTAAATCTCCACTAGAATGTGTAATTAAATTTAAATTATTACTACCAGTTTTTAAAATAAAACTATTGGTATTTGAAGTATCTATGTAACTATTACCATTATCTAATTTAACTCTATAAAAAGTCGGAGAAGACGTAGTTGTAACTGACTGGTTTAAATATAATGGGTGTGGGTGTGGATTTGGATTTATGCCATTTGTTGTTATATGAGCCTCTAATACACTATCAGATTCTATTATTTTATTGTCTATATAACTTTTAACAGCTTTTTGTGTGGGTAAAATATAATCACTGCTTCCAAAATCACCTAAAGTTATATTTGAAGATATTTCATTTATACTTTGTGTTGTGTTTATTGTAAAATATGTACTATTAGGTAATATTAATTTAATTCCAACAGAATAATCTATAGAAATGCCACAATCAGAATTTATAGAACTTTCGTTATGTCTAGATATAATCTTAATAAATTTAGATGATGTTTTAGTAGTAGATGATATTTCTATAAATCCAATTTCAGATATAACATCTTCATATGAATTACTTAACAATAATTTATTTGGATCACTATATCCTAAAGTTGTAGTTGCACTAGTATCCACTGCTAAAATATTAATATTTTTTACTGAAGTATGCATTGTACCAGTTTTTGGTGTACTATCAGCTATAATATTAATATCTCTACCAGAATTAATATCTATATTTGAATCTACTGTTTTTATAGTTATACCATCTATATAATTAACGTCAAAATCTAACGTGTTTAACAATCTAGGATTTCTAATATTAAGTACATCATTAACATCTGTATAAATTTCTGGAGCATTATTTACATTTTTAGTTAATTCACCTAAAAATTTTAATTGTTTACTTCCACTAGCACCACTACCATTATATAAAAATAATATACCATTTTNNCCGTGTCAACCCCTTGAATCACATCTTAATCTAACTAACAATCCCAAAATCGCCCGATTGTCTCTTGCCATATAAATTCATCTATTATGGCAACTGTTTACTATATAATATTCTAAATAAAAATAATATACCATTTTCGGATTGTAATCCATTTATGAGAGCTTCATTAGATATATTGAATAATCCTCCTGGAGTATCTACATATCCACCTAAAAGAACAGATCTAACATCAATACTAGTAGATTCTAATTCTGCCGATGGTATATAATGAAAATGATGAAATATTTCAGAATTTGAATAAAAATCTTTTTGTTCAAAAATAGATGGTTTCAAATCTGTAATATCAGGGGTTTCTCCTATAGGCCCTTTAATATTTAAAACTACTGTATCACCAACATATACAAGTTCCCATTTATTTGTTATATTTGGATTTACACATTTCCATACATCACCATTAGAATTTAAATATAAATCATTTTCTAATAAATTAGTAAAAATTTTTAAGTTTGGATCCCCTTCACCCATATACCAATGAGTTCCTCTAATTCCAGCAATTCCTCTACTATTAGAATCTTTACCTGGAATTCCTTGAGACCCACCACCATTTAATTTAAGTGATTTATTATTAAAATTTATCTTTTCAACAATTTGTTCAATGCTATCAGAAGCTATTATATCTTTTAATACTAAAGCCATTTTATATGTTTTAATTTATATATTTTATATAAGTTTTTAATTTTAAATTAATCTAACACTAAAACTAATACCTATGTTATAGCTTTCTTCTCTATCTTTATTTAACAAAATAAAAAAATCTAAATTATCAATTTTATTGAGAGTGTAATTGTTAGTCAATTTTAAACCATTTATTTGTCTATTATATTCATCGGAATTCATATAATCAAATAAAATACTATTACCTCTACCTTCTGATTTGATGTATAATAATATGTCAAAAGATTCATATGAATTCAAAATATTATTAGTTAAATATAATTTACAATCATTTATATTATTAAAATATTTATTAACTTCTACCGATAAATAATTTAGTAAAATTTTCTTAACATCAATATTAATTAAAAATGATGTAGAATTATTTTG
>DCST01000020.1:4642-4818 GCA_002325765.1 bacterium UBA1459
AGTATAATTTCTATAAAAATATTTAGACCAATTGCTAGATAATACATCATGATTTTTATAATCATATACATATTCATTTATATATGGATATAAACTTCTAAAATTATCATTATCTGAAAGTTCTAATATTTTATTATTTGTATCTGTTATTTTATTAATATATAAATCTTTAATAT
>DCST01000020.1:4864-5934 GCA_002325765.1 bacterium UBA1459
GTGTTAGTAAAACTTCTTTTAATTTTAATTTATATCCTATTACATTAGTAAAATTAAATATAATTGGTTTATCTTCATCTATTGCTGTAGTTAGATATATTGGTTTAGTATATAAATCAGATTCAACAGTTTGAATTATAAAATCATTATATATTTTTTTGTTANNCTATTGTTGGATTACCAGTATTTATTTTGTTTATAATGATTACAAAAGATATATCTTCTAATATTGTTTTATAATAGTTATAACCCCCATTTATTATTAAATATCCAGTTGTACTTATATTTGAATTATAATTTAAGTCTGCTAATTCTTTTCTAGTTGGTATTAATATAGGAAAAGTTTTAATATTTTCAGATTTATTTATTTCAATACCATCTATTATATCATCACATTTATAAAAATTTTTACAGTATAAAGTATTCGAATTTACTATAGTAAAAATATCATCAATTATAAAATATCCTTGATTTTTATATTTAAATATTATTTTAAAAAATTTACCATTACTATCTAATTTAATTTGATTTATAAAATCGCTGTTTATTTTATTTGAATCCATACTACCTTTTATTATATAATAGTCTTTGTAAAATCTACTTTTTTCTAAATCTATTGCACCCAACATAGTAATATCTGAATATGTGTTAGAATCTTTAAATTTATGTTTTAATGCATATAAATCACTTTTATATAAATTATAGTTATCTATATTTATATTGATAAAAATAATTNNAAATCTTCATTTTTAATTATTTTAGTCGTAGTAATTTTATATCTATTACTGTTTATAATCAATATAGAAAATTTAAAATCTGAAAAATCTGTATTAGTAAATTTTAATTGTTTAATATTAAAATTGATATTTTGAGATTTTTCTAATTCTTTAATATTAAATTTATTATTCTTGAACATGGTACTATTATCATCAAACAAAGAATAAAAATATTTAGTTTTATTTAAATATGATTCATCAAATGTAACATTTTTAAACTTTTCAGAAAATATATCACTAGTACCAGATAATATATTTTCAATGTCATCTGGAGATAAATTTATATAAGTTTCT
>DCST01000020.1:5963-6208 GCA_002325765.1 bacterium UBA1459
AATGTCATGACTAGAAGCATTATTATTATTTTTAAATACTATACTATTATTTAATCTATAATTAGTATCATTATCCGAATTTGAATATTTCCACTTACATATAAACGGATTTATTTTTGACGCTCCAGAATAATCTACGTTATATTGTTCTTTAAAATAGTTATATTCATTGATCTCATTATTGAATAATTTATAAGGAGTTTCATAATTAGATTTTAAAATTTCTAATATATTTGAATTTTTTC
>DCST01000049.1:0-584 GCA_002325765.1 bacterium UBA1459
AAAAAGCTATTTTTACTGACAATATTATTATTTTCAGTATTTATAGTAAGTGGTGCTACAAATGTAATTGATGTTGTTGTAAGTGAGAATGCTTATGAATATACAACATATAATCCAAATATTGTAGGTTCAGGTTTATATTTTGATGTAAATGAAAATCAATCAAGTTATACACTATCAGGTAATATTACTGTAACAAATACTCATTTAACAGAAGGTGTAAATAATATTGTTTTAAACATTTCTTCTGCAAATATATATAATTTAACATTTTTAAATTTTGCAAAAGGTTATATCACATATGTAGATCTGGTAAATGATTATACAATTTTAACAATTCCAGATTTAGCTGCTGGTACAAGCTCTGTATTTGTTTACTTAATTAATACTTCTATTATTTCCCCACCATTAAATTTTAGTACATCTTATTCAGATAATAAAGTTTTTGCGGGTCTTCCGATTAAAATTTTTGATACAATACACAATACTTTAAATTCAACTAATTATCCAAATAATTGTGTTTATAATGTAAATATTACACAAAATTCAGTTTATACTAATATTTCTGGAACACCTGAATATTT
>DCST01000049.1:669-868 GCA_002325765.1 bacterium UBA1459
GATATTAATTACGATGTTTTAACTCCTTCTTCAATTACGGTTGCAGGAGATTATGCTATGTCAAACACAACTATAAGATATAATCTTAATACTTCAATTTCACAAATTACAGTTAGTTCAATAAGCGCTTTATTAGATGTTAATGGTGAATTTCAAAAATATATGGATACTATGTTAACAGGAGATAATGCAACTTGGA
>DCST01000049.1:905-2603 GCA_002325765.1 bacterium UBA1459
GGTTTTACAAATCCATCTTTAATTGATAATGATACAGTTTCTAATGCTCCTTTGTTATTAACTTTAAATCCAAATCTATTATTAAATAGTACTTCTGGAAATTGGAATAATACTGGAAATGAATGGTACTTTAATTCAACTTTTAGTTCATCACCTATTGTTTGGATGAATCTTCAAAATAATATTATTTCTGATGGAATTCAATTAACAAATAGAACTGTAACTTATGGAGATAATAGTATTTATATAAAAGAATTATATGTTGCAACTGGATATTGGCTTCAAGTAAATAAAAATATTACTAGACTTGCAGAAGGAAATTATAGTGTTCTTGTAACTGTTTTAAATAGAGGAACATCTCCAACTCCAACAGGCCAAGTAGTTATGGTTTATAATTTTATTCCAAACACTTTTAATTTAACAAGTCCATTTGTTTATTCAGCATCAACATGGTATAGTACTAGTGTTGCAAATCAAACATTATCTGATCCAATTTATAATGGTACAATGTATCAATTTGGATTACTTGCAAATGTGAATCCTTATTCATCTTCACTAGATGCATACGGGTTAGGACCAAATTTAAATAATACTTGGACAGTTGAATATAATGTATCAGGTAGTGGTGAGTTTCAATTTAATGATTTATTTTTATCAGGTGTGGACCCTTTAAATGTTCAAGAACTTGGTGCAACAAAAGGTTTATCTGTTGAAAGTGTTTATGGTTACATTTCATCAAAAGTTGATTATGTATTAATTGGTGTTGCAGGAGTTATTGGAGTTTTATTATTCTTATTATAAATTTCTTTAAAATCTCTCTTTTCAAATTTAAAAATTACAAATTTTTATAAATCTCTTTCTTTATATAATTTTATGAAAGTTATGCAAGTTATTTTTTATTTATTTTTAATGCTTTTTTTAATAGATAATTCTTTAGCTCAAAATGAAATAGAAATTAATAATCAAAATAATAATTCTAATTTTAATATTGAACTTAGTGAAATTAAATTAGATGAAAATAATAACTATTTTATAGAAATAAAAATTACAAATTTTATTGAAAATTCTATTGATTATGATTTAAAAATAATTTATCCAATGGAAGATATTGAGGTTTATACTAGTAGTTTTTCTTGTATTAATTCCTGTAGTAAAAAAATAAATATTGATAAAGTTTTTTTTGGCGAATATAATATAATATTAATTGCATATAATGGAGGTTCAAATTATTCTAAAATTCAAAGTTTTAATATTGATGCCCCAAATACTAATTATAATATTAATTTAGATCCAATATATTATATTAAAAATGGACAAATAAAAATAATGGGTGAACTTTTAATAAATACTATTGGTTCTGAATTTTTTGAATTTGAGATATTTCCAAAAAGTGCTCCAAATGAAAAACAATCATTTAAAGTAAATTGTGAGGGAAAATGTAATTTTGAACATATAATTTCATCACCTGTAATTATTGATGATTATGTAATAAGAGTTTATTCAATGCAAGGAGATTTAGAAAAATTTTTTAAAACAATTTATAGTATAGTGCCAGAAAGTGTTAGTCCTAAAAAAAATGAAGATGAGGTGACTGGAGATGGGAGACGGGAGACGGGAGATAAAAAAGTAGAAATAGCTGAAATTAAAGAAGATAAATTTAAATCTTATAATAAGCAAAAAAATGGTAAAGAAATTTCA
>DCST01000028.1:0-2319 GCA_002325765.1 bacterium UBA1459
TTATTATAGAAAAAGAAATGATAACAAAAATTATGATATTTATATGTCTCGCTGTTAAATTTATATTATTATCTGTTAATTATATTAAATATTGTACATTATGTATAAAAAATCAAATAATTATATATAAATCAAGCGGATCTGTATTTATTAATCAAGATATATAAATCTTAAAAAAAATATTATTATTTATTACAATTTTTCGCAAAAATATGATATGATATAATTATGTTTTCTCTAATAGCTCAGCAGGTAGAGCGACTGGCTGTTAACCAGTAGGTCGTTGGTTCGAGTCCANNACTGCCTTCTAAGCAGTAGGTCGTTGGTTCGAGTCCAACTTAGGGAGCATTTTCTTATTAGATTTTTATAAGTTGTTTTTATATTAATAAATATATTATTTTTCTTAATACATATTTATTTAGATAATATAATTTTTATCTACAAAGAAATATATCTAGATTTCAAAAGAAGAGAAATATGTGAAAAAGTATGTTTATATAAAGACTAAATATAAAAACATGCAAATAGTTGAAAAAATACTAGAAGTAATTATAGAAAAGACTTTACTCAATATTGCAAAAAATAAATATAAATTTATTATTAGATGAAGGAAGAAGAATTGATAGGGATAAGACTATAATTAATAGATACAAAAAAATCAAACAAAACTAATAAGATTCTGTAGAAAAGTTGCTTAGAAACTAATATTATAGCTTATGAATATATTGAACTGCTGTAAATGTCTGTTTATAATTGAATTATCTTTATATCATTACGCCATTATTAAATCAATTAACAGATCTACCACTATTATTACAGAATTATTATTAATGAAAGATATTTTTATACAGATAAATATAAATTAGTTATAGATGATATGTATATTTTTATATAATAAGAACAGCAAAAAGAAAAAAATGTTTTATTATCAGCCGTATAAAAATCAAGTAATTAAATTTCTTATATCTTCAGAGTTCTTAGTTGATTATGATATATATATTCGCAAAATTGGAAAATAGATAAACCAAATTCATTCTTCTTCTTTTTATCATCATATAAACCTAAAATGCAAAATTGTATTGTTAAATTAAAAAAAGAGGTGAAAATCAAACAATTATATCATACTAAATGTGAAAGAGATACATTTCCCTAAATCAAGAATGATGGAATCAGGAAAATATTGCAGCTTTGAAATATATAATATAATATATGAAAGAAATACACTATAATTACAATATTATATGCGAATTAAAACAAAAAGTATATGTAAAATTTGATGCTTGTATTACAGAAATATCTGATTGGTACATATTTGCATATAATAAACATATAGTGACCGCGAGAACCTCTCAATATGCTATGATTGCTATATATAATGAAAATTTGTTAGAAAAAATAACTAATTACATTATAAAACGATATCATCATACTCCTAATTATCAATTTCATTATAGTAAAGATAAACAATTAATTTCTATTTCTAAAAATTGAATAAAAATTTATGCAAAAAAAAGATATAACTAATATTATGGAATGGAATTTTATTGATGATGAAGAATCGCAGATAATTCAAACACAACAAGTGATAACACAAGAGCCAGTACTAACGGTAACACAAGTACTAACACCAATGCAAATGATAGAACAAATTATAAATTCAGATGCGTCATTAAAAGCAAAANNAAAACCAAGAAAGATATCTAAGATAATAACTCAAAACATAGAAGAAATAAAATCTGAAAATAAGCATGAGAGTATAATAATATACAAAGAACAAATTAAACTATTTCTAGAAATAAAGTTTACACAATATCTGCAAGAAAGAAAAGAATTAATGAATAATCATATGAAAGATCTTGATATATTAAATGATAAAATGAAAAAGGAGTTTGATATATTAAATAATAGTATGAAAAAGGAGGTTGATATATTAAATAATAGAATAGAAGAGGAATGGACCATAGTTTCAGAGCAAGCTGAAAAAGAGCAACAATCCCTTAAGGATTATGAAAAAGGGCGAGAGGATTTATATCACTATTATTATTTAAAAGAACAGCAGCTAAAAGATACATATATACCACAATTTATGCAATTGTTTCAACAATTATATGATTAAAATCTAAAATTCAATATAATTATAGGTATAATTACAGTGTATTATGATATATATTTTTGCTGCTAATAAATATACAATTGCTACTATAGATATTTCTGAAATTATAAGAATTTCTGAAATTATAAGAGAATCTCACACAAAAGATATACTACAAAAACAAAGAAAAGAACGAGATTCTTTATTACAACAACAACAAAAAGAAC
>DCST01000028.1:2369-12719 GCA_002325765.1 bacterium UBA1459
AGAATTTATTAATAACACAAAAAAATAAGAAAGAAAATAATATAGAATATGCGGCTAATACCACATTACAAGCAAATGAGCGAGATATATTATCACAACAACAAAGAAAAGAACAAGATTTTCTAAATGAATATCAAAAACATGAACGAGATTTTCTAATAGAGAAACATATAAAAGAAAGAAAGAATTTATTAATAACACAAAAAAAAGCACAATCTTTCATATTAGAGGAACAAAGAAAAGAATTAGATGATAATAATATATCTGATCATGATGCATATGAATTCAATGTTTTATATAATGAAGAAAATAATAATCTATGTTTCAATATTTCATTAATATTAATTTCTGATGATACTATACAAGATAAAAGAAATAAAATAGACAAATTACAAACATCAAATGATGTTTTAAAGACATCAAATATTTCAGAAAATACAGTATATCTATTTAGAGAGCATTTTATAAATATAAGACCATTTGAAATACAAAATAGAAAAAAATGCAAAGATTTAATACAAAAAATATTTGAATAAATTTATAAAATATTTTTTCTAAGTCTATATCCTGCTGGAGTAACTTCTATTGATTCATCAGATTGAATATAAGCTAATAATTCATCAATTTGACGTACTATAGCTGGAGGCATACGAGAAAATTCATCTTTAGATGTAGTTCTGAAATTTGTAAGTGCTTTTGCTTTTACTATATTTATAGATAAATCTTGAGTAAGATTATTTTCACCAACTATCATACCTTTGTATACTTCTGTTCCAGGTGAAACAAAGAATTTTCCTCTGTCTTTTAATCCATCAAGAGCATATTCTGTGACTGTACCTGCGCTATTAGCAATAAGTACACCATTTATTCTTGTAGTAACTTCTTTTGATACAGGAGCAAATTCTATAAATTCTTTACTCATTATACCTTCTCCTCTTGTCATATTTAACATAGTACTACGTAGACCTAATACACCAATTGATGGTATTTTATATACAAGTGTAGTTGTCGCATCTTTATCTATAAGATCTTCACAAATACCTCCTCTCATATTTAACTCTTCCATTAATTTACCTGTATGTTCAGAAGGTGTATCAATTGTTACTCTTTCTATTGGTTGACACTTAACTTTATTAATTTCTTGTGTAATAATTTTAGGAGAACCTACCGTAAGTTCAAATCCCTCTCTTCTCATTTCTTCAATAAGTACACCTAATTGCATTTCTCCTCTACCAAATACTTCAGCAATTTCTCCATGATATACTATTTTAATACCAGGATTTTTAGTTGCCTCATTATCTAATCTTTCTTTAATCATAGAAGAAGTAAGTTTTGTACCACTTTTTCCTTTAGTTGGGGCTGTGTTGCATCCTATTGTAACGGACATAATAGGATCATCTATATTAGGTCCTTCTAATGGTACAATATGATTAGGATCACATAAAGTGCAGTTAAATGTTGTAAGTTCATTTTTACTACCAGCTATTGCAACAATTTCTCCATTACTAGCTTTATCAATTTCTTTTAGTTCTGTTCCTACAAATATCCACATTTTATTAATATTAAATGTCTCAGTTTTTTTATTACCATTTGGTGTGATAATCACAGAAACTATATTTTGACCAACATAAAAATTACCACCAGATATTTTACCAACTAATAATTTACCAAAAAAGTTATGTACATTTATATTAGTAACTAGTAACTGAGGTACTTTCAATCCTGGTTTTGGACATGGTGCTGCAATAATAGTATCCAGTAATGGTTTTATATTATATTTTTTACGAAGATTAATATCTTTACTTTGTAAATATTCATCTATGTGTTTTGAGGCTACTTTTGCATCTGTATCAAATATACCTATACGACCAGATCCATATAATATTGGTATTTGATCCCAATTTTCATAACTTGCATTAGTCATTAAATGTTCATAAAACTCATCTAATACTTCTGTAATTCTAGCGCCAACTTTATCTATCTTATTAATAACAATAATAAGTTGTAATTTGTTTGCAATAGCATAAGCTAATACAGATCTTGTTTGAGGTTTTATTCCTTCTTGAGCATCTATTAAAACTAAAGCAATATCTGCTGTTTTCATTACTCTTTGTACCTCTGGAGCAAAATCTGTATGTCCAGGTGTATCAATAATATTGATAGTATATGATTCATATTGAATCGATGTACATTTTGCTAGAATTGTAATACCTCTTTCTTTTTCTAAATCATTAGAGTCCATTGCTCTTTCTTCTTGATGAATACCAGATTGTTTAAACATGGAATCTACTAGTGTGGTTTTACCATGATCAACGTGAGCAATAATAGCAATATTTCTTATTAGTGATTCTCTTGTTTGATTATTTTCTTCAACATCCAACATACTATAATTATACTAGTGATTGATTATTATATTGCTCATTTTATAATATATATATTTTTTTATAAATATATACATATTTTATATACATTTAGTAATATATTACATACAAAATATTATGTTGCTTAATATTATATGATATTATTCGCAATTTTTATACTTTTATAACATATTATAATGTAATATTATGTTATAAAGTTAATGGTCTCATTGACTTAAGAGGTAATATATGACCAAAAAAGAATTAATTGAAGCTATAAGTAAAAAAATGAAAGTCAAACAAAAAGAATCTAAATTGTTTCTAAAAACGTTTCAGGATATATTATTAAAGGAAGTAAAAATGCATAGAACTGTCAAGATTATTAATTTAATGTCAATAGACTCTAAAAAACAACCAAGTAAACAAGTACGTAATCCTCGTACTGGAGTATATATGCAAGCGGCAGAAAAATATATAGTAAAAATTACGCCAGCAGCTTTATTAAAAGCCGCAGCAAATAAATCTCTTCAAAATAAAAGAAAAAAATAAGATTATTTAGGTATTTTTTATAATTATATTTAATAAGCAAATTATATATTTTATCAACAAGAAATAGTATATATATCTTCAGGTTTATTTATGTTGGATTAAACTTCTTTTATATATTTTCCTCTGAGTTTATTATATAATGCTCCCTATATTAATTTACTTGATATAGATGAAATTAGTAAATATTGATTTGTTTCATAACTAATAATTTATAAAGAATATATATATTTTTCAATATATTATCTTTTTAAGTTCCATACAATTATATTAAATAATTATTTTTTAAGATAATCGCCTAATGTCATTGTTAATGAATCATTTTGAGCTTTAGTTTTCATAGACAATACAATTTTACTCTCATTTATTTCTATAAGTTTAGCATTAATTGTATTACCAATGAAGATTTTACCAGATAACTCGCTTCTATCTATAAATCCAGAAACTTGAGGTGTCTCAGTAAGTTTAACATAAATACCATCATCTATAATTTTAACAACATCACAAGGATAAATATTAGCAATTATTAATCTACTAATAATAGATCTTCTACTTTCTGATAATTGTTTTACGCTGAGACTAATACGTTTTTTTACATCATCTATATTAATAATTTTTGCTTTTATTTCTTGACCTGGTTGTAATGCTTGAAATTTAGCTTCTCTATCCGTTATACTCCAAGATATTTCTGACATTTGTAAGAAAGCCACAACTCCATTATCTAATGAAACGAATGTATAATGAGTAAATCTATTATAATCATATAATATAGTACCTGTAACAATATCATTGACATGATATTTTGAAATATATGTTTCAAAAGGATTTGGTATAGTTTCTCTTATACTTAAATATATTTTTTTTGTTTCTTTATTAATTTTAGTAATTTTTACATCTACTTCTTGACCTATAGTAAACTTTTCATTTAAATCTTCTTTTTGATAAGTCCATGAAGTTTCATGTTTAATAACAAATCCTTCTGTATTAAGAAATTGAACAACAAGACCTGGTACATTTGAAACAATTTGAGTAACTGTAGCTTTATATATATTACCTAGATATTTATCAGAATTTTCAAATATTTCCTGAGAACCATTTTTCATAAGAACCTTAGCATCTAAAACAGCTTCATGTTTATTGTTTTTAATAATATCTATAACTTTGGCTTGAACATATTGACCTGGTATAGCTTTACTTTTATTCCAAGAAAAGTCATTCATATCCATTATACAAGTAATATCATCTACTGAACATAAATAAAAATTATTTGATATGCTAATAATTTTAGCATTTACTATTTCGCCAATTTGAAGTATTCTTTTTATAGGAGCTTCAAGAGATAAAGTAATTTTATCATTACTAGGCATAGATAATATATAAAAGTTAGTACTATCATTCGCATTACCTATATAAGTTCCAAAAATGTTATTACCTAAATCAACTTTTGCTATTACATCATCTTGAGAAACAACTTTACCTACAACAGAAGAAGAAGATAAAAAAGCTTTATATAATTCTTTACCATGTAAAGTTTTCTTTGCTCTATTATGACTCATAATAATAAAATTTCCATGATCTGATATCTTAATAGCAACAACCTGATCACCTTTTTTTACTGCATTCTTAAACTCTATTATTGGTATTAATCCATTAATTATAAGAGGAGCTTCTACTAATGCATATTTTTTATTATTATGTGTAATAATATCTATCACAGTAACAGTATGTATTTGATTTCTACCTGCATGAGTTTTTTTATTATTTATCATAGGTTTTATAAGATCAGCAAAACTATCAGACATTGCTTACCTCTTTAGTATCTTTATTTTTTAAAAATTCTGATAACATATTTTTAGCTTGTTCTATTTCTGATGCAATTACAATAGTAAATTTGCTTGTTATACCATTATATAGTATAACTTGCATTGAATAAATACCTGTAGTTTTAATCTTTGTACTCATATCAATACAATTCTTATCTATATTTACGTTTGCTATCTTATTAATTTCATCTGCAATTTCTTTACTTGTTATTGATCCATATAGAACTGCTTCATTTGAATTTGTTTTTATCATATTTAGTTTAGCAAAATATAAATATATGCCTTGTATTTTTTTTGCTATATTTTCAGCTTCTCTAAGCTTAATTTCATCAATTCCGCCAGTATTTTGATATTCTTGAAAAGTTTGCTCTGTATAAGGAATAGCAAGTTTTCTTATATTTAGATAATTATTAAAATATCCTTTAGCTACTATAATTATATCACCAGCATGACCAGTTCTACGAATATTCTCTGTTAGAATTACCTTAATCTTTTTTTTCATTTATACTCCTGTTATATAGTTTTTTTCTTAATTTTTTACCTAAAGGAGTAAGTTTATTTCTTTTTACACCCACTAGAAAGTTTTCAAGGTTTTGATATTTATTAATAGTTCTTTTTGTTTTTGTTGCAATATCAAAACGATATGTTACGCCATCAATATTATATGTTGATCTCTGTATATTTGGATATGCAAATGTTGGAGCTCTTTTTGTTATCTGGCTGCGTTCAATTGAAACTCTATTAATTTTCATTCTACGCTTATTCGTTAAGTCACAAGTTCTTGACATAATAATAATTCTATCACAATAATATTTATTTTATTTATAATATTATTTTGAAATATTTATTTTTGACATTTAATTTTTAATATAATATATGAAACTTTTGTGATAAAATTAAAGAATGGGAACAAAAATCAAACAAAAATCATATATGCGTACTGCACCAAGCTTTGATTATATGAAAGATCCAAAATGGTGGATTATTGATGCAGCAGGTCAATGTATTGGTAGAGTAGCTACTACTGTTGCTCATATGTTGAGAGGTAAGCATAATGTAGACTATACTCCTCATATTATTTCACGAGATAAGATTGTTATAATTAATGTGTCGGAAGCTATTTTTACAGGTAAAAAATCAGAACAAAAAGTATATTATAGACATACAGGATATTTTGGTGGACTTAAAGAATTATCTATGACTCAATTAAATCGAAAAGATGGTACTAGAGCTTTATATAAAGCAATAGAGCGTATGGTTCATTCTAGAACTCCATTAGGTAAGAGAATTTTGCGTAATTTATATTTATATGAGAACGCTGAACATAGTCACACACAAGTTTTACATACAGTAAATGAAAATATAGCGAGAAATAATATTTTTGGAGTAAAGAATGACTAAACTTAATTTAAAAGGTTTTAGAAAAACTGCAACAGCAAGAGCAATATATAAAGGAAATCAAATGATCGTAAATAATAAGCCTATATCTGAATATTTTCAAGATGCAAGACTTTTAAGTATAGCTATACAACCAACAAGCTGCATGAAAAATATAGGTATATCTATAAAAGTTAGTGGTAGCGGTTTATCTTCTCAAGCTCAAGCTGTTAGACACGCAATTGCAAAATTAGCAGTTATTGAAAATGAGGAAAATAAAATCACACTAAAACAATCTGGAGCCCTTATTGGTGACACAAGACAAGTTGAGCGTAAAAAACCAGGTAGATATAAATCTAGAGCAAAATATCCATATCGCAGACGTTAATATTATATTATATAAATTATATTATAGAAATTATAGTATAATAAGAGATGATTTTTCTCTTATTTATAAATTTAATAGTATTAGTTTTTTTTATACTTTTATCTAGAAATATATACCAAAAACCTAGAATAATTAAAACTCAGTATGAGATACCTATCTTTTTGGAAAATTTATGGCAAGTATGTAAAACACTTGTTAAAGCTTTCCTATATATAAGATTTTTGTNNACCATCAGGATCTATGACACCTACTTGCGAAACAAATGATGTAGCAATATATACTAACATTCCATATGGATTTAAATTATTTAACGTTCTAGATATACAAATGAATACAGATGCCTGGTATGCTAAGTCTTTTTTTGCATATTCGCAACCTATGCACGGAGATGTTATGACATTTAAAATACCAGCAGAACAAAATATGATATTTACAAAACGTATCATAGGATGTCCTGGAGATAAAGTATCATTTCAAGGAGGAATAATATTTTTAAATGATAAACCTCTATCTTTAGAATATATAGGACCTTATCAATTTCTAGAAAATGAACATATTATTACTCGATATGCATTTCGAGAAACATTGCCAAATGGAGTAAGTTATATTGTATTATATAAATCAGAAATACCTATAAATTCTCGAATGGGTATTACGGAAACATTTATTATACCAAAAGGCCATCGTTTAATGATAGGAGATAATCGAGAATCCTCAGATGATAGTCGTAACTTTTTATCTTATGTGAAAGAAGAAAATATAAAAGGTAAAGTATTTTATAGACTTATATCTAATGGTAATATTAGTACATTAAATTTAATTAAGATTATTAATGGATTTAAATGGAAGCAATGTTTTACTTGGATTAAGTAAGTAAACTAGAAATGTCTATTATATTGCCAAAAGTCAGGTTTAAATTGTGAGTAATATATATTATAGGTTTATCATATTGTCCAAGTATATTATTTAGAATAATTGTACTTTGAAGATCTAATGCGCTGGCAGGTTCATCAAGTAATAAACAATCAATATCTTTGTTTATTAATGTACGTATAATACATATTCTTTGATACTCTCCTCCAGATAAAGAAGAGACATGAGTATTTATTAAATGAGAAACTTGTAAATCATTTAAATACTTATATATAAGATCTTTATCAATACAATTAAATATTTTTTGTATTTTAATCAGATTATTATATACAGTATCATCAAATAATTTAGAATCCTGATTCATTAGCATTGTTTTATAGTGTTTTTTATTATTTATAGAAATAAAACCTTGATATTTTATAATATTATGTATACACTTAAGTAATGTGCTTTTACCATATCCACTTTGACCTATAATACATAGTTTATCGAACAAAATATCTATATCATAATTAAGATTATATATTGATAATTTTGCGATTAAATGCATAAATCAATAGTATCATATAAAGCCTATTATTTTTATTGATTATTTACTTCAAGTATTATATTGTGATTATGGATCATATATATAACAATGGTATTATTATATCTAAACCATATACTATTCCATATCTGAGAATACATAAAAAATCTATTAAATTAAATAGTGTATTATCAACATTGAAACAAGTAGAAAAAATTCGAGAAAATAATCAATATAATTTTTATTATTTTAATTATCAGGTAAGTAATCAATATCAAATAATTGATAATTTTAAAATTATAAAATATCAACAAATTATATATCCAAAGGAGATACATTATTATAGCACTACTCAAAAAGAATTATATAAATATGATGAAATCAGTGGTATTAGTAAAGATAAATTAGATCTATCTAAATATTCTTTTATTCTTAAAGGAATACAAGGTAACTTTTTTAATCATAGTCACTTTTTTTATAAATCAGATGGTTTTAATAATATACCCACAAATGATGAATTTATACTTGCTCCTCGAAGAGATGATTTTATAAATTACAAATATATTTCAGAAAATGATCAACTAGATAAAATATCAATGTATGTATATCCATTATATGAAGATTATAAAAGAACAATTATTACTTTACCATCAAAAAGCAAGCATATAGTTTCATTTTTTAGTAATCAAAGTATATATGATACTATTATTAAGTTTTTAAATCTAATGAAAAGAACTCATAAAGTTACGATTATGATAGCTTATAATATTGGTTTTTTTGCTGGATCTTATGCATGCATTAATGATATATATATAAAAATACATAGTGTTACGCATTATATTTATTCATATACTATAATTGTATTTTATGTACATAATGATAATTCTAATTTTGTTTTCTTAAATAATCAAATATTAAAGGTTAAATAGTGCATGTGGCTGCTTAAATCTCACCTGTTCATGCACATATAATAATCATATCATAAATTTTAAAAATATTATAGAATATTGATATATTTTATGAAAACAAATATTAAATTAAATGTAGCTGGCGGAGGAAAAACAACACAAATTGTTGATTTTGTAAAAAATAGATCAAAAGTACTTGTTATATCTTTTACAAATACTATTTGTGATGAATTTAAGAATAAATATAATATAACAGCAACTACTTTGCATAGTCTATGTTCTTTTTTATTAGATACTAAGTATACTTTATTTGAATCATCTTTACCTTTAATTAAACATTGTTTAAAGAAAAGAAAATATAATAAGATAAGAAAAAAACACATTACAGAAATTGAACATTTTGTAAATACATATTATATTTGTCATGAATACGCGGAAATAAAAGAAGATATGAGTTGTTATGAATTTAATAAAGAGGTAAAACAACTTATAGAAGATATTAATGAAATTAAAAATAAGAACAATATTTACTTTTTTTCAGATTTAATAAGAGAAACAGATAAAAATATTGATTATTATTATGAAAAAATAGATAATTTATATGATCATATTTGTATAGATGAAGCTCAAGATCTATCCTATTCTCAGTATCAATTAGTAGCTAAAATTATCAAAAATGTATTTGTACCTAAGGGAGATATTTTAATTGTTGGAGATGTAAATCAAAGTATCTANNGTTTTTTACAATATATTGAATCTATATCTTATGAATGTACAGTAGAAAATAATAATAAAACATATCGATTTGGAGGAGAAATACTTCAATTAATTAACAAAAAGTATAATTTGCACTTATCTGATATTAAAGAAGGTAAGGTATATCAATATACAGTTACTGATCAAATAGTAGATATAGTTACTAAAATAATAAATAATATAAATAAAAAGAATATACTTGTTTTATTTGATAGAAATAATATTTATGTGCAGAAAATACAGCAAAAACTTAATCAAGGAAGTAATTATAAGTTATATAATTCAGTAATATTTGATGCAATTAAGGCAATAGCTAGTTATTTACAAAATAAAAATAGTTATGCACAAGAAGTATTAAATCAAGCTCTTAATTATAAAAATTTAGATAATTTTCTTTTTTTATTAGAAACTGGTAGTTATACTCAAATAATTGAATACTGCTTACATAATTTTTATAATTGTTCTAAATCATTAGCAGAAGCAATTTATAAAATTCATTTTAATTATGCTAATATTTTTGATTTTTGTGCAAATTTTCCAAATTATATACATATAAAAGAGAATGGAATACAATATTTTACTGTACATAGTGCTAAAGGACTAGAATCTGATNNTATATATTTAAAATTTGAAGAATATATTTCATCGTATAGTTGTTTTTTGTATCCTTTTTATATTGTCAATAAAAATTATCAATATAATAATAATTTAGAATATGTAGCTTATACTCGAGCAAAAAAAGAATTATATATTATAAATATTTATACATCATAATAAAATAATTTAATATCTA
>DCST01000005.1 GCA_002325765.1 bacterium UBA1459
TGTTAATAAACTTTCTAAAACAGATTTTGTTAAATTTGCTGTATGATATATATTTTGCCAAGTATTCCAAATACCACTAGTATTAGTAGAACTTCTTAACCAAAAATCATTAGTATATGGTGTATTAGCGAATTCCCACCCTAATGCATCGTTATTATATGCCATTCTTAAAGTGAATGCTATTGTATTATTAGGTTTAGTACCTAATGCACCATTTGAATAATAATTAAACCCAGTAGGTATATAAGCGGTATCAATATTTGTTTCAATGCCTTTGGAAATCATTCCACCACCAAGTCCAAATGCACCAACTCTCATTAATCTATCATTTGTATCTGTCATTGAAGTTTGTACATCATAACCATCAACTTTATCAGAATTTAAGTTAGTTACTAATGTTGTACTAGTCACTTGTAGTGGTGCAGTTCCAGTAGCTATTGAACTTATTAAAGTGCCAGTACTCTTAATATTACCAGTAACTTCTAAAGCTTCAGTTCCAGCGAATTGTTTTATACCCCAATTACCTACATTATTTATTTGACCTCTTAATGTACCTGCAGTTGTTGTATTATTAACCGAGGTATAAAATGATATATCAGTAGCCGCATTTGCATCACCAAAACCGCCACCAAGAGTTATTTTATTATCAATATTAGTAACACTTGCACCATAAGGAATAAAATTTTCCTCTGATAAATTATAGTGAAACATCCCAATACTTAAAGTTCTACTAACATTACTAGTTCTACTACTTTGTATTAATACATTTCCAGTTACATCTAATTTAGCTAATGGTGGATTAGATCCAATACCAACATTACCAGAAGAATCTGCATATGGAATATAATTAGTTCCAGTTTGACCAATGTGTAAATCATCTAATAAATCAGCATTTAAATTAGTATTTTTTGTTGTGCTAACTACACTTAAAGGTGAGGTTCCAGTAACTAAACTAGAAATAAATCTACCTGAAACTTTAGCATTACCAGAAATATCTAATACTTCTGAACCAGTTGATTGATTAATATATATGTTTTTAAATACTGAGTTTGATTCTGTATAAGTTTTTTTACCAGTATTTGTAAAATCTGTAATACTATTATAAATTTCCGAATTTAATATAGTACCAGTAGATTGTGTATCATAATAAGATATTAATATTAATTGTTCAGGTGCTGTTGATTTTATATAACCATCAAATGATATTTCATATGAATAATAAGATATGACATATGGTATTTCTAAAGCCATATATTTAATAGAATTATAATAACATGTTACTAATTTAGGTTCTATTAAAGGTGTAGACCCTAAATTATATTCTATATTACCAGTAGTATTGTTATAAGCAGATGCTGTATTAATGTCAATTACATCATGTCTAAAACTAGCTGTACTAGATCCTCTCTGTAATATTAATCTACCTATACAATAATTCATATTAAAAACAGAACTATCATAAACTTGATGTAATAAAATTACAACTTTATCATAATCATTATATCCAGTTCTATCTATTATTATTTGTTTATAAATATGATTAGATGATAAATTATTAATAAATGTTCCATTAACAGTTAAATTTTTAGATAACCAATCTATAGTAGATAAATTAGAATTGCTAGTATGATATAATTGATGCCAATTTTGAAATGTTCCACTATTATAAGTTCTTACAAAAAACTTATTATTTTTACCAGCTAAATCAAGACCATTATTAACAGAACCTCTTACACTTAATCCATAATATTCATATGCTTCTGGTGCTGAAGTTGTAGCTGCTACAAATGTTGTTATTGTACCATTCCATGAAGTTGCATTAGCCATAAAGCCTAATCCAAATGCACCAACTCTCATTAAAGCATCTGTCGTATCTGTTAAACTTGATTGAGCATGTTTACCATCAACCATATCAACATTTAAATTAGAAACAACTGTTGTACTACTGATAGAAAATGGCGCTGTACCAGAAATTAATGTAGATATAATTTGTTTTTGAAATGTATTAGTTTCTATAAATGTTTGTATAGCATTTAATTTAGCTATATTAGAATTATCTGTTAAATCTGCACTACTTATAGCAACTGTATCAAACCAATAATTAGTAGAATTCCATTTACCAAAATAATTATTAGTTGGAGTATTAGTTACCGTTGCAACAACTTGTAAGTCACCAACTTCACCAATCTTAAATAAATCATCAGATTCATCATAAATAAATTGGTAATTAACATAGTTTCCTCTGACTATTTCTATACCTCCTATTCCAGCAGTTATACCATCACCTAATTCACCTTTATTAATTAATAATACATTATCTTCAATTTCAACAGTTTGAGTATTTGTAATAAATTCTGTACCATACACATATAAATTTCCTAATATAGATACATTATTATTAAAAGTTTTATCACCGAAAATTGTTTGTGTAGTGTTATTTATATGACCATATAAAACGTTTTCACCAGCATATTCTAAATCTTGTAAATATGCATGTGATGATAAACAAACATAAGTTCCATTCCAATAATAAATATTTCTCGTAGTTTTAGAAACATATAAATTTGTAATATCTCCACTTAATGGAAAATCAATTATATTATTATAAAATAATATAGATTCATTACCAGATTTAAATTGTTTCCAACCAGTAGAATTATTAGCATTGGTAATATCTATTAATACATAATATAAATTTTCAGAATTTACCCATATAATAGTACCTTCTGTTAATTTTAATGTTGAATAAGTGTATAAATCATTAATAGTTTCTACAAATTTACTACCTTTAACATCATTTGCTGTTACTATGGGTAAATTTGGATTATTATGTCTGTATAAATCTGGTCTATATATAGGCATGTTATAAAATTGTTATTTTATTATTTGTAAATGCACCTTTACTATTAGTTTTATATACTAAATATGTTACATTTTCTAATGCATTGTTTTGTATTATTACATTTGCTAATTTTTCAAATGATCCTTTTATACTAGTATAATCATCCATTATAATGTTATCAATTTCACCTAAATTTGCTGGATAACATACATATAAATATTCATTAGTTGATGTTGTAACTCCAGAAAAATTTAAATTTTTAGTATTGGTGAAATTTGCATTAGTTAAATTTTTAATTTCACTAGAATTCAATAATGCTAATGTAGATACACCTGAATAATATTTATTTTGAAATTCAATTTTCAATTCATCAAAAGTTTCATCTAAACCTTCAGCTACTATAACATGATTATCTTTTATTATTAATCCACTTTTTTCTCTGAATAAACTTTGTTTTATTAATAAATCTGTTAATGGATTAAATATAAATTCAGCTGAATTTATAGTTGGTAATGGTAATAAAGTTCCAAAACTACCAGAAGTAGATGTTGGTAAATATTCATCATTTGTATTTTCAGGGTATATAAAAGTAGCAGTAATAACTGGCATTGCACCAACATCCAATTTTATAGGTGAAATCATAGATTCTGGTGTATATGTTGTAATGTTATCATTACACTTAACTTCTATAGTAAAATTTATAGTTGGAATTACTAATTGTTTATATAATAAATCTAATGATTCAGCTCCACTATTTAAATTTAATTTTCTTATCCATCTACCAACACCACTAATAGAATTTGGTTTAATTACATCATTATCATCTGAAACTAATGAACTTAAAATATCAAATTGATAAATAGATTTATTTTCATATACACCTATATCACTTTTTGATGTAAATTGAGTAAAATTTTTTAATTCATTTATTGTATCTAACCAATTGGTTGTTGTAAATGATTGTAAAATATTATCCACATATTGTTNNAATGTGTTATTATTTATTTGCGTTTGATTTACTTTATTTAATAAAATTTGTTGTAAATCTTTTATTTGTTTAATTTTTAATTGCATGAGTGGAGATAATTAATATTTTAAATATATATTTAAAATATATAAAATAAAAAATATTATGAAATATTTATTATATGAATCTGATTATATTAATCAGTTAGAATTAAATGATATTGATGAACATTTATTAAATGAACAATTAGAAGAATTGGAAGTTGAGATTCGTTATTTAGAAAGACAATTATATAATTTAAATGAAAGTGAAGATGGTGAAGATAATCAACCAAAAAAAGAAGGTTTATTAAGAAGAATATTAAGAAAATTGGGTGAAACTCTAGGTATATTAAAACGTAAAAAACACATAGCATTAGCACAAAAAGATGAAGGAAACGCTGCAGCAATTCAAAAACAAATTGATGTCGCTGAAAAGAAAGAAATCGGGATAGAAAATAGATTGAAAAATTTTGGAGATAGTATTAAAAACACATTTTCTAAAGAAGGTAGATTAAAAAATAGAGAATCCAAATTAAACAAAAAAGAAGATCGTAAAAAACGAGATGATGAATTAGATAAAAAATCTAAAGACTTAGATAATAGAGAAGGTAAAAACGATAATAAAGAAAAGAAAGGATTTTTTAATAAATTAACAGGTCATTTTTCAAAAGAAGGTAAGGTAGATAAAAAAGAAAAAGATGTCGAACATTTAAAAAATAAAGTAAATGATAAACAATCGGCTAAAGATAGACTAAGAGAAATTGAAAGAAAAGATAGAAAATTAGAACTTGAAAAGAAACAACTTGAAAGAAGATTAAACAAATCTGATGATAAACAATCAACTAGGACAGAATCTCGTAAAGATAGATTAAGACGAAAGAAAAAAGAAAAAGAGAAAGAGCCAAAATCGGATGACGGACAATTAAAATTAGATTTATAAAAAAAGGAGCTATTAGCTCCTTTTTTTTATTTTATATCTATTTTAGATTTTATATATTCTTTTTTAAATAATTTAATATATAGTATTCCATTTTCTAATTTCGCTTCGATTTTATTAACGTCAATATTTTTAGATATATTATATTCTTTATTAAAATTTTTCCAATAAGTCTCAGAAACGTTTAATTCTTTTTCTGAATATATTTTTAATGTGTCATTTTCTATTTCAATATTAATATCTTCTTTACTATAGCCAGGTACTAATACTTCTAATAAAACGCAATCTTTTTCATCTTTTAATGTTAAAGTTTTAACATTATTTTTAGTTAATTTATAATCTGCATTATTTAAATAATCATATGCAAATTCATTTATTAAATGATTTAATAATTTTGAAGTGTTGTTGTAATATAACATAATTTAATTTATTTTTTATTTATATTATATACATTGTCAAATTCCGTGCCAAAAATAATAACTCCAAATTTATGTCAATTTGTCAACTTTTGAATTAAATGAAAGTTTAAATGTCGACCCTACGTTTAATTCACTTTGTATTGATATTTTAATATTAAATCTATCTGCTATTTTTTTAACAATAGATAATCCAAGACCAGTACCTTCATAATCGGAATTTATTCTATAAAATGTTTCAAAAACTCTATCTTTATAATCTTGTTCTATACCTATACCATTATCTATTATAAAAACATCATTTTCACTAATTATTATAGTTAATATTTTATTTGTCTTATCGTTAAATTTAATTCCATTTGATATAAAATTTTGAAACATATTAGTTATTAATGAATAGTTTCCATTTATTATCAAATCATTCTTAAATATTTTATTTATAGTAACATTATTTTGTGATATAGATTCATATAAAGAATTTATAGATTCTTCTATGCTAGAAATAACATTAATTTCTTCTATCGGTACATTTTTATTAGTTGCTTTACTAAAAAATAAACTATCTGTTATAATACTATCAATTCTTTTTACTGCAGATTCTACTAACTTTGAATATTTAGTTCTTTTTTCTATGTTTGTTTCTATTAAAATTTTTTGAGTAAACATATTAATAGTTCTTAATGGATTTTTTATATCATGAGATATTATATAAGAATAGTTTAATAACATTTCGTTAGCTTCTTTTAATTCTAATATTGAGTTATTTAATGTTTTTTGTAATTCTTTTTNNCTTACTTATATCATCAATTATTAAAATTATACTCTGTTTATAATAATTTTCTCCTATAACTTTTTTAATTATTTTAATAGTAGTTCCAGTACTATCCAATATCATTTCTTCTTCGTCAGAAATTTCTGAAAATATTTTAGTTAATGGATAGTCTATTAAAATTTTATTATAAATATCTTTAGCAACACTGTTCATATTTACAACTTCATTTTTATGATTTATTACCATTATTCCTATAGGAGATTCTTCAAATATAGTTTTAAAATATTCTATAACAGTGTTTAATCTTTCTCCAGATATAAATGTTTTCATTGTAAAATCATCCATTACATTTATCATAGATAATATATTATAACTCAACTGTTCTATTTCATATATTCTAGAATTAGAAAAGTCCGATAACAGATCTTTTTGATAATCTTTTATTATGAAACCATCATTTAAATATTTTGTGAAAACATTTCCAAGTATATTAAGTTTATAATACATATAATGTACTGTGAATAAAATTAATATAGTTATGATGGTAAATATTAATGTGAATGATAATATTATTTTATGTATTATTTCATCTGGATTTATTGTATTAAATTCAATTACTAAAATATATTTATAATCTTTATAAATTTTAGTATAAAATTTAGATATATGATAATGTTTTTCATCATAATAAGATAAAATTTGTTCCTTTATACCAGTAGACATAACATTTTTAAAAGTATCATATCTATTTTTAGAATTAGAATCTTCCTTAAAATTATTTTTATTACAAGATTCGCTAATAGCAGAATACATTTCTATTAAACTATCATTACATTCTGAATACACTAAAATATTATTGCAATTATATTCAGATCTATTTATTTTATTATTTAACCCATTTAATATTATACTTATATCATAATTAGTAGATTCTATTGTATTTAAACAAGCTGTATCTTTATGATTTATACTACAATATTTATAAGTCTGTTGATATGATGAATCTATTATAGCTAATAATTTATCTTCGTATGTTTGTTCATATAAATTAATGTTTTGTATAAAATCTATTTTTTCAGCATTAAATTTATTTATATTATCATAAGTAAAAATGCTGGTTCCTATAACAAACAGTAAATTTAATACAACTGTTAATATAAATAATGTATATGTTATTTTTATTTTCATCTTTATGCTAATAATCTATTTAGTAAAATTGACCTCAAACGTTTCCACGTAGTTCTAACTCGAAACCATAATAATAAAAATGGTAAAACGTGGGAAATTCCAAATAATGTATCTAATATAGGATTTATTTTTTCGTTTGTATTTAGTAGTAAATAGTATGCTGCTAATGATAATTCAAATAGCATAATAGATACACTAATTATTAAATATTTTCTAAATTCTGTTATTTTTGGAAATGTTATTCTTAATAAAGATTTATATCTACTAATGTCAATTATTATAGATATTTGATATAAAGTTATAAATACTACTGCAGTAAAAAATAAAGTATTTATAGTCGTTGCTATTAAATTAGGAATGAATTCCATAATGTTTTAAAAATATATTTTAATATATATCTTTGTTTTAAATCTTCTTTTTCCTTTGTGTTAAAAGTTAAACGGGGTTAAAGTATACNNACTCCGTTTTTTAAAAAAGTTTTATAAAATTTGTAAAAATTTTATATTCTTATCTAGTACTGTAGAAATTATATTTCTGATGCTATTTTTACTTTCTTCATAATTAAAAGACTTAACTATATAACCATTCAATTTAATTTCTTTTGCAAATTCAACATTTTTAGTATATTTTGATGTACTGTTTATTATTTTAATTATATTAGATTTTGGCATAAGATTTACTAATTCAAACCCATTTAATTGAGGCATATTAATATCTATAAATGCTATAGCATATTCATTAATCTTAATCCTTTCCAAAAAATCTGTGGGGTTAGTACAATATGTTAAATCTATATCTTCTATAAATTCATACTTTAAATCATTTATTATCTCTTCAAATATTATTAAATCGTTTTTATTATCGTCTATTATTATTATTTTCATTTAATTAACCAAATGTTTTATTTCATCAAAAGTATTTAATATCTCACCATCATATTTGTGTATAAATTCTTCATATCCAATTGGATAATATTCATTAAAAAAATCATCTTCCGTCATTTCTAAAATAAAATCATTCATTGAATCTACTACTATTAATCCACCTAAGTTTTTTATTAACAAAATATAATGTTTTCTATTTGGAGTTAAATATATCTCAACTATATATGACTTATAATAATCAACAGACACATAATCTTCATATTTGAATAATTTTTTGTATTTCGGTTGAATATAGGCTACAGAATATATTGGAATAGATACAGACTTCTCCAAATAAATTAACGGTCTAGAATATTGATTAGTAAATTTATGAAATAATCTATTCTTATGATATGACGTTAAATTTATATTTCTATAATAATCTTTATCATATATAATATTCTCATTATTAAGCATATGTGCTAATGTATAAAAATAACCGCCATATAAACTTGTTTGTTTAAATGGAATTTCTTTTAATTGTGTTATCATTGAATTTAATATTCGTTATAGTAGTTTAAAATATATATCTTCAAATTTAAACTATAATCTTTTACTTAATAATTTAATATATAGAATAAAAATATAATATGAAAGTGTTAAAAAAAGTAAAATATATTACTACTAATGATATTACAATAATTCATGAGGAAGTATTCGAATTTAATAAAAATACTGTTGGTAAAGGTAAACGAATATTTGATTACTTAAATAGCAAAAATCTTTACATGATTGAATCAATAGAAACTATACAGCAAATCAAAATAGTTAAATTTACAACTTTTGATATTCCAAATGTAATAGAAATCGAATTAAATTTAAATAGCAGTAAGAAAGTATTTGATTACGTATCTTCTAATTTTAATTTAAATGAAATAATATCAATACAAAAAAAAGAGCAAGTTATATAACTTGCTCTNNAGATTAAAATTTTGTAAAAGTTGATAATGTTGATACTTGCGTTTTACGTCAGAATCGTCAATCGTATCAATTTTTGAAATTTTTTCTATATACGTTTTATCAAAATTATTTTGCAACATACCGTCAATTATTATACACAAATACCAATTGTACGGTTTCAATAAATTGTCAATATAATTATTATCGGCAATATAAGTAAAACAATTATACCCTTCAATAATTAAATTTATTTTATTATAACCATAGTTCAATCCTTCGAATGTGTCTAATATTTTTATACTATCATTTGGTATATTATAAATATTACCATATACTATAGAATTTGATTCTTTAATTATGTTAGCTTTAGTAGATCCATCTTTACTTTTCTTATTAAATGAAATGGAAAAATCCAAAAGCTTAACATTAGGTTTAATAACATCAAACTTTTGGATTCTATTTTGTAATCTATTCACAGATAAATTTGAGCCATATGCAAAATAATACATTATATTAATTCTGTTTTAAAAATGTATTAACACTACTTTTAACTGTTTTTAATGTTATTAATACATCTCCCAGTTTTTTATCATTTGTATAATTGTAATATAATTCACAATCGGTTATTAGTTTATTTAAATTTTCAAAATCTGGTAATACTGTAGAATATTCCAATTCCACAGATTCAATTTTTATATTTTCGTTAACTAATTGTTTATCATCAACAATCCATTTACCATTACCACTTAAATTATCCATAAAGTTTTTTATTTTCTAATTTATAATATTAAAAAGTTTATTATATATTTGATAATATTATATAAAACCCTAATGCTATTAATGCTCCTATAGCAAACAGAACTTCTACTACAAGTTTAACATTAGGATCTATTTTCATTTTATTACTCATATTAAAAATATTTTATTTTATATATTCTCGAATTTTTTTCTAGACACTCTATCATGATAAATGTGAATATCACCACATTTACTACAAGTACATTTATTACGATCCTCATATGAATCTGGATCATTACTATTATAAATGTAACCTGCTAATGTAGTTTTAAAATAAACATAACCACATTTAGGGCAACACATATGATTTAATCCATAACGTCTTATAAAAAAATTGTAATTATTGCTAAATAAAATATCACTAGCTTTATCTAAATTTAATTCTTCGATGTGATAATCACCACAAATATAATCATTTACAGAATCATAATCATCACCTATATTAGATATTACAATATCTCTTATTTGTTCATCTGTTAAATCTATATCTATTTCACATATAGATATTGCATTACCCCCCGATTCGTTTTTAAATCTTAATATTTTCATAATTTTATAATACTTGTTTATTAAAGAATNNATATTATAGTAATAATGTTATTCATTTTGTTTAATATTAATATTATGTATATGTCCTATTAATATACATATAAACGGTAAAAAAATTAAATGAGTTTTTTTTCTATAAGTTTCAATTCCATTTATATTAACTATATTATCAATAGTATTATAACCAAAACCTATAATTGGACAAATTCCAATCTGTATATTATGTTTCATTTAATTTAAAAATCTATTTAATAATTTCATTCCAATAGTAGACCAAGTTGATGGATTATTATCTCTGGATTCATAAGTATCCTTAGGTATAAATAAAATTAGTCCAACTAAAGATAATGCTAATAAAAGTGATATGAACATCCAACATATTAAGGCTAAAAATATTAGATTGTTAGAGGGTTCTTTTTGCTTATTAGGATTTGATTTAAATTCCATATATAATATTTATTTGAAAAATTTTTCTATACTATTATTACCAAACCCAGCACCAACTAAAAATTCTTTGAAATTTTCTATTAATAATTCAATTGGT
>DCST01000015.1 GCA_002325765.1 bacterium UBA1459
AAATAGATTTTCTTTAATTTTTATCTTTGTTTCTACTTTCATTATAATTCCTCATGAAAAGCGAATGAAGGGAATCGAACCCTCATATCCAGCTTGGAAGGCTGATGCTTTACCACTAAGCTACATTCGCATAACATGGACAGAGAGAGATTCGAACTCCCGTAGACCCTTCGGTCGTCAGATTTACAGTCTGATGCTTTTAGCCACTCAGCCACCTGTCCTTGCAAGATAATTTTAACATATTTTTTTTTATTTTTATAAAATATTTAATAATTTTTTGTATATAAAGTTAAGAGTATTATCTACCATGAGCTGCTACAAGTAAATTAAATCTCATAGGGCCTGGATATTGAGCGCTACTAATTGTAGGTAATGCCATAACTTCAAGAGTAAATCCAGTCATTTTTAAATATTCTGGTATATTTCTTTCTGTAGATCCTTGAGCAATCATAACATCTGAATTATTACGCATATAATCATGTAAAGTAACTTTATCTCCAACTTTTACTCTGTAAGACCAAATATCTACCTTCTTACTATTCACTAAAATATGTCCATGATTTACAAGCTGACGAGCAGCAAAAGGTGTCATTGCCCATTTAGCTTTATAAACAATATTAGATAATAAAGATTCAAGTAGTTGACAAAGATTATTGTCACTTGCTCCTTTTTGACGAATAGCTAAAGCGGTAAGTGTTTTGATTTTTTTAGCTCTCATTTTACCAAAATAATGACAAATTTTTTTTCTTTCTTTTAATTGCTCTCCATAAGTCGTAAGAGAACGTGTTGCTATTTTACCATGTACATTACCATGCATTCCTGGCTTATAATTTCTTTTATTAATAGGACTTTTAGCTCTACCTAGTATATTTTGTCCGATTGTTCTATCTATTTTATACTGTTTTGACATTTTATATATTAACATTATTTTATGCAAAATATTATTTATAATAGCTGGAATAATATGTTTTTAGGTCATTATACTTATACAGGAAACAAAGAGTATTTTGATGTTATAGTTCAAATTATGATGAATTTTATAAATAATGTAAAAATTACTAACAGTATTGACGAATATAGTTTATTTAATGAAAGATATATTTTTTATACAGATAAACATATAGAGCCAATAGAAAATATTTGTATATTTACTTCATATAGAAAGAACTCTATATTAATTGATGAGAATTATTTAATAAAATTTATTAGTGATACTTTTAATATTACAATTAATAATATTAGTTCAATTTATACATACTCATCTATAATGATTAAGATTATTACTCATCAGGAAATAAAATATCAGCAACCAATACAATTATTTGATTTATTTAAATATAATAAATCAGTACTTACACAAGGTATAATTAAAAAGATACAAAATTTATTACTAAAAACAGGTATGCCTTATTGTGATGAGTATGCAAGATTAGCTTGTAGTATTATATCTGATTAACATCTACAAAAATTATGATTAATTGTAGATTTATTGTATTTAAGATAAATCGGTCTACCATGATTACAAATTGCAGCATTATCTATTTTCATAAGTGAATTTACAATAGCTTTACAATCAAGTATATTTAACATATCTCCAGCTTTAATAGAATTTCTACATGCATAATCATATAAGAAATCATTATGTCTTAGATGTAATATTGTGCTGATTAACTTTCTTTCATCTAATAAGCAATTATATGCAGTGATATTTAATACATTGTTCTTAATATGATATTCAATCAGATTTGTACAATCTATATTTTTTAATTTATCTATACTTTCATTAGAAATAGGAGATTGTATTGGATATAATAAGTATGTCATTACGGATACAGATGATTTAAGTTGTTCATACATTATTCTTTCTGCGGCGGCATGCTGATCAATCATAATCATTTCAGTTTTATTAAAAATAATAATATAAGTATTCCATACTTGACCTAAAACTTGATATTTATCCTCTTCATATAAGAGTATTTGTTCGCTTTTTTGATTATAAGATTGCTCTTCTAAAATAAGAGTATTTGTAAATTTTTCAACATTCATTGCATGTATTATTGATTTAGCTATAACTTCAAAAATAATATTATTATTAAATCTAACATCATCTTTAGCTGGATTAATATTTACATCTACCATTTCATAATCGCATTTTATATTTAAAATAAAAGAAATATTCGATACATTTGTTTCTTTTTGATATACATTGCGTACTACTTGTGTTATTTTCTTGTTTTTAACATATCTGTTATTAACAAAAATATAGTTTTTGGTATTAATTAATCCATATAAAATCTGTCCAGATATTTTAATATTATCCTTCTCATAATTTATATTAATAAATGTGCTTTGATCTGTACCAAGTACATCTTTAAGTCTATTTATAGTATAGTATTTTGTTTTATTATTTTTTTTAAATTTAAATTTAATATTTTCATAACATAAAGCATAAGCATCTACTATTTCTGCACAAGCATTATTTTCTTCAGTTATAGGTCTTAAAAACTTGGCTCTAGCTGGCATATTAATAAATAAATTTTCAACAATAATTGTTGTTCCGTTATTTGCTGGAGTGATATTAATATGATTATTCTCCCATTTATATCCCTCATATTTTTTAGTAATAATTTGTAAATGAGATACCATTTTAATTGCATTTAAAGCCTCTCCTCTAAAACCAAGTGTAGTTATTTTATCTAATGAATCGAATTTAGATGTAGTATGAGATTCTGTACATACTTCTAGATCTTCTCTACACATACCTATTCCATTATCAGAGACTTTAATAAAGTTGTTATTACGTATTTCAATATTAATTTCTGTAGCTCCTGCATCTATACTATTTTCAATTAATTCCTTAATTATACAGGATGGATTTTGTATTACCTGTCCAGCAGCGACTTGTCTTATTGTTTGCAAATCAAGTTTACGAATCATAACATATTATCGGATATTTTATGAATTATAAGATAATATCATAATACTTAAGATACAATTTTATTATGTTTAAGTATATCGAAATAAATATAGAAGAAAGAACTAGATCTACTTATTATAAGAAATTTGATAATATAATTGACAGCAGTAATTATGTTAATAAATATGTATATATCAGTAATTTTTTTATTGATATATTAATGGGAAATACTAATAGCATAAACTTTAATATAGATAAATCAATTGGATTAATTACACTTTATGAAAAAATGAAATTTCATAATTTAGATAAGATTATTACTATTTATATAAATACAGATAATTTTGTCTATTATGTAGAAATATCTAATAATATATCATTGATGTTTTGTTTTTATAAAAAAAACTTAATATTTAGTAATGATTTTATACTCAAATCTGAATTTAATACATATTTATCTATAATAACTTTCATAATATATCTAAAAAACGAAGAAAAAATATGTGAATTAATACATTCATTTATAAGAGTAAAGCAAGTAACTGGAGCCATAGAAAACTTGAATAGCTTTGATGTTTCTTTTTATAGAAAAGATGATAAAGAAATATCTGTTACTTTTGAAATATTGCATCGCAAATTTTTTCACTACAAACTAATGTATATCTGATAAGATATTTTTATGCATATAGGTAAAAAGTTATTAGCAGATGCAGCTAAAATTATGAATATTAAAACACAAATTACTGGATGGATAGCAAATAAACGTAAACATAAAAATCTTACATTTATAGAATTAAGAGATTATACTGCAGTTATACAAGTTATAATTAATGAAGAAATTAAGATAACTAATGAATCTTATGTAGAATTTACGGGTATATTTAAGAATAGAGAAGTAAGTCAAATAAATAATAATATTGCATTTGGATCAATAGAATTTGAAGCAACTAATATAAAAATTATATCAGAATCATTACCAATACCATTTTCAATTAATGATAGTAATATATCAGATGATATTAAAACACAATATAGATTTTTATTTCATAGATCAGAACAAAGTACTCTTAGACAAAGAAGTGAAATTATTTGGAAAATACGTACTTTTATGCAAAACAATGAATTTTTTGAAGTAAATACACCTATTATTACATCTCCATCTCCAGAGGGAGCAAGAGATTTTTTAATACCAAGCCGTATGCATCCTGGTAAATTTTATGCAATGCCACAGTCCCCTCAAATCTTTAAACAAATATTAATGGTCGGAGGTTTAAATAAATACTATCAAATAGCTCCATGTTTTAGGGATGAAGATGCAAGAAGTGATAGATGTTTTGGTGCATTCTATCAATTAGATGTTGAAATTACAGAACCAACTCAAGAACAAATTTTTGATTTTATAGTTGAGTTATTAAAATATATATTTAATGAATTTATACCAGATAGAAAAATGAATATAAATTATATAACATATGATGAGGCAATACACAGATATGGCACAGATAAACCAAATTTAAATATACCATTATTTATAGAAGATTTTACTAGTTATTTTAAACAATCAGATATGATGCTTTTTGCAAATGCAATAGAAAAAGGATGTGTAGTAAAAGCCGTAAGATCTAAATGCAAAAATGCAGAAGCTGTATTGAAAAATCTGTCATTTAAGGTTGCTTATGCTACTAAAATAGATAATCAAATTAAAGGACCTATTGGAAAGTTTGTTGATTTTCATATAGATGATTCTATATTCTTTATATGTGATACTGAATCATTAGCGCTTAAAAAGTGTAATTTATTAATAAAAGAACTAGCTCAATATGAATCATGTACAAATAATCTTGAAATAATAATTGTTAAAGATTTTCCAATGTTTGAGTATGAAAATAATCAATGGAACTTTTGCCATAATCCTTTTTCAATGCCTCAAGATACTAATTTTGAAGAAAGTAATTTAAAGGATATTAAGGCATTTCAATATGATATTGTTTGTAATGGTTATGAGTTAATTAGCGGATCTATTAGAAATTCTGATGCAGATTTACTGATTAAAGCATTCAAGATATGTGGCTATTCAGAGGAAACAGTTCAAGATAATTTTAGATGTATTTTAAATGCATTAAGATTTGGGGCTCCACCGCATGGAGGTTTTGCATTAGGAATAGAAAGATTAATAATGATTATACTTAATATAACAAATATAAGAGATATTGAGCCATTTCCTATTAATACAAATGGATATTGTCCATTAACTGGAGCACCAATTACTATTGATAATAATATATTAAAAGACTATAAACTTAAAATAATATAAAATATTTTATGATAGATTTAAAGTTTCAGGGTTCATATTATCAGGAAGAACATTTTTTATTATGTTCTAAGTTGTGTTGCTCTTTGAAAGATAATAAAAATACCTTGGATCTTATTCTATTTTCATGGAAAAATGATCTGAATACTCCCTATCATTTAATTAAAAGTATTATTGAAAAAACTAGTAATTTATATAATATATCAGATTGTCTTCATATGTTTATAGTATATAATACATGGTTTTTTGGAATATTTAGTATTTATGATCTTGAGGCATGTAATAAAATAACTAATTTACACTTAAATATTATGGATGATCAAAATACATTATATACTACTCCTTTAGAAATTGAATATACTCAGTCTGAAAACTATAATAAAATGCATGCATTTATAATTGAACCATATGCCCCTTATGTATTTGGTATAAATATTAAACTATTTATACATATTATACCGCTTATTTTTATTAGCAAAAATCATATATATTTAAATACAGTTATTGCTTATAAAATACTTAATAAAATTATAATTGGTACATTAATAAAGTTTTTTTTAGGACAAGAATTTTCTGTAAATCAAATTTTGGATTATTTTTTCGATAATAATCAATATTTTAAAAAATACATGCCTATATGTATTTTTATTACATATCCAAAAATTTTTTATGCTAAGATATGCGTAATTCAATTTAAGTATTTATTATTTGATATTAAAATACAATTAATCTCCTATAAGGACATAATATTAGTAATATTCAGTCTACAATATTTAAGTAAATTATATTTTTATATTACTTTTTGTATGTTAAATATTTTATATATAAGTTTAGTTTTTAGTAATGATAGTTCGCAAATTATCTTTTATTTTACAAAAAGTATTAAAACAAATCATTTAAACTATATACATAAAAAATCATGAGACAATTTTATTTATTTTGGAAAAATATAACAACTGATCATATTTGTAATTTAATAGTATATTTAGTAAAATTGCCTATGTATACAGAAATTATTAATTCAATTATATCTGGTAAAACTATATATGAAAGTTTATATATATACTCAGATAAAACAGGTATAATGCTTTTAAATTGTAAAAATATATATGGTTTAAGAGAATTTGGTAATTATATGTTGCTTAAATCAGAAATTAGACAAAAAATGATTAGTAGTTTATTATATCCTTTGACTGTGCTATTAATATCATCCATAATACTTTTAGTTATGAAATATGTTTTTAATGATAGTATAAATATGACTGGAAAAATACAATATTTAATTTATATTTATGTGTTTATTATATTTATTATCGGTAGTGCTTTTTATAATATATATCGTAATATACAAAAGTATTTATATTATATATTTTTTACTTATTTAATAGAAAACTATATTTCATTTGAAATGTTTGTTGATTTAATGTCAAAGAAAATTCATATAGATAGTATTAAAAATATTAATGATATTTCTATGTTTTATTTTCGCAAACCATTTATTTCATTAAATTTACTTAAGCAAGATACTAAAATGATATATAATGATAATAATAATTTAATTAAATTAACTAATACGATAATTATTATACTAATTTTACTAATTAATGGAGTAATTATACTATATTATCTTATTAACATAAATATTAAGGGTGTCCATTAATTAATCCTGATATAGCAACAGTTGCACATGTAAATAAACCAGACAACATAAGTATACCTTGAGTATTTATCATTGCTGCTTGTATTTTTACTATTGCTCCCTTAATATTTAATATAGCTCCTTCTATATTTAAATTTATTCCTTTTATTTCGATAGTAATACTAGATATTTTAAATTTGATAGATGTTTTTATTTCACATTGCATGCTCTCTACTTTTACCTGATTTGTAGCTTTACTATTAAGATTTAAGCATTTTTGTTGAATATCTGCTGAAGCCTCTTGATTAATATTAGTTGCCTCTATTTTCATATCATTATTGCATTTTATTTGAGTATTTTTGGAGACTATTTTTGTTTCTTTGGCATTTAATTCAAATGAATCACAGTCTATTTTTATTTTATTTTTTACTTTAATTATCATTTCATCTGATATAACTGTAAACTGTTTTTTGGTAGTAATATTATGATTTTCTGATTCTTGTTTTATATCTCCATCTTTAATATCATATTCCATTTTACCTGAAGTAATTCTAATCTTAAAATTTTCATTTTTAAAATCATAGCCATTAGATGTTTCAAGTTCTTTAATGATATTATAATCATAAGTGCTATTGGAATATACACCCAACATAATAATTTCATATATACTTTTTATCATTATTATTACTTCTGCTCCTTTTGTAGGTAAAATACTAGCTTGAGCTTTTGTATCTGCCCTAATTAGAGAAAATCTTACAGGTGTTTTTTTATTAAACCAGGTTTCTGTATATATATGATGTTTATACACTGAACTATCTATAACAAATGCTCTATCAATATAAGAATTTTGTTCTTCTATATCAAATAATATATAAGAAATACAAGTATAATTAAATATTTTTTTATTAAAATCATAAATAACTGAAATAATAAAATATTTTTTATCTTTATAGATAATATAATCATACAAATTTAAAATATCAATAACTGAGAACTGTATTTCTGTATATATTTTTTTCTCTTTTTCTAAATGTTTATTATGTTCAATATTTGCTACTTTATGTACATCATATTCATATATATTTTTAAATTCATATTTATAAAACTGTCTCATTTGTATGAGATATTCTAAATTTTGTATTTTTATTTCTTTATTACTATTAATTATACTAATAGTACTATCAAAGTTAAATATCAATATACATTTAGATATTTTTGATATATAAGTTATAAAATTTATATTAGTTCTTTTATATTGTATGATAAAATAATATGTTTTTGATAGTAGATTATTTATATTAATCTGATTATATATTTCTGACACAATATTTTTGAAACTTGTATTTGAAAATAATCTAGTATATTGTAAATTATCAATAGCAAACGGATGCGTAAATATTATAGTATTATTTGAATATGATTGTATTTTACAAATAACTATTAATCTATTGTATTTTACTTGATATTCTGTTTCAAAATCTATTTCAGGTATATTTTTAAAAACAATTGTAATTATAAATGGCTCATAGATAATATTTTTAAATTCAAAAGCACTAATTGAGGTTTCGTCAATTTCTATCATACTTAGATAATATATTGCACTTGATCATTTTCAGATAATGTTATTTTATTTGTTAAATCAATAACTGTTATAAATGGTTTTTTACCATAATTTTTCCAGAAAAAATCCTTGAATCTATGACTAATGATTTGTATTTTATTTTGTTTATTTTTGATGAGGGCTGAATTTGCAATACCACTTAAAATTCTAAATAAATTATTTTTATTAATATTATCTTGAGTAAAGTCAAAAATACCATGTAAATTAAATAAGATCTTTTCTCCAGAAATATTAATAATACAAATACCTTCTTCACCTAATATTTTTCTAATTTTAAGTACTGGACTGTTTTCTCTAATAAATAATTTACCATCTTTATAAAGTTTTTCAGCATTAACTTTTGCTATAATTTTACCTTTATTTAAATTAATTATAGCTCCATTAAATGGAGTAACACAAGGTATATTATTTTCTTCGCATATATTTTCTACTTTTTGTAAATGATAAGCATCTCCATGAACAGGTATAATTATTTCTGGTTTTGCTATATTAACTATTTCTAGAATTTCTGGTTTACTTGGATGTCCAGATGCATGTATACCAGGATGACTTGATGTATCAATAACATTTATATTATTACGTATAAATATATTCTTTAATTCTTGTATTTCTTTTTCATTACCAGGTATTACTTTTGATGAAAATACAACTACATCTTTATCTGTAAGTGTAAAATGTCCATATGTATCTGTTGCAAGTTTGTGTAATACTGAACTATATTCTCCTTGCGAGCCCGTACATACAATCATCAGTTTATTATCTGGTATAGATTTAATATTTTCATGAGATATAAGTACATTAGATGCTCTCAAATGACCACATTTCTCGGCAACTTTTGTATTCTTAATCATAGATCTTCCGTATAGAATTACTTTTCTTCCCATTTGTTTTGCAATTTCTAAAAAAGTACCAATTCTAGCTATATTTGAAGAAAAGCATGAGATAACAATACGTTTATTAAAAAACTGACTAAACACTGGTATTAAATTCTTTTTTACAGATCCTTCTGATGCAGACCAATCTTCATATGGACTATTTGTAGAATCACATACTAAATAATTATATGGCCCATTATCTCTCATAGTTTTTAAATCTGAAACCCCTCCCACTAAAGGATCTTCGTCTAATTTAAAATCACCAGTATGTAATAATTTAATCTCATTATTCATATTAATAATAACCATGTTTGGTTCTGGTATTGAGTGTGTTACATATACTAGCTTTAAACTAAAGTCTCCAATTTGAAAGTTCTCATTTGGTTCTACTATCATAAATTCACCATCTAAGCGATGTTCCTTAAATTTTTCTTGTACTAATAAAGAAGTAAATTGTGTTGCATATATTGGTATTCTATTATTTGCGTTTTTTTCTAAATCTTCTATAATATATGGTATTGCCCCAATATGATCTTCATGAGCATGTGTGCAGACAATACCAATTATATTACAAGTAAGCGCAAAATCGATAGATGCCATTACTAAATTAATACCATTCTTTTTTTCCATACCTACACCAGCATCAACAATAATCCATTGCTCTTGGCTATTTTTTACAATACCAAATAAATTAAAATTCATACCTATTTCATTTGCACCACCTACTGTTACTAGATAGCACCCATCCTGTAATGGACCTGTTAAATATTTTATATCAGTTATATGATGATTTTCTTTTATATAATTCACATATTAATTTTAGCATATATAAAGGAATATATTGTTTTTAGATTTATTTAATGTATTATTCTTATATTATTATTCTTGTAATTTAAATTTATATAATTTTGGTAACGGAGGCACGATTTGAACGTGCGACCTCCAGGTTATGAGCCTGGCGAGCTACCGAGCTGCTCCACCCCGTCAAATTAATTATAACATAAAATATTATAAAAATTTTATATATTTTTTTAAAAAACTATAAAATTCATGATATTATTCTATTATGAACAATTAGCTCAGCAGGTAGAGCAAATGACTCTTAATCATTAGGTCCTGGGTTCGATTCCCAGATTGTTCAATTTTATTTAAAAATTAATTTTATGTTATTTGATTTTTTATATCTTCTGATAAACTATCATAAGCACCCAATTCTTTTATTTTATCAGATAGATCTTGTTTTAAGTTTTTGTTTGTTGAATTCGCAGAAATAAATTGTATCACTTCTTCTTTTGATCCAGTAATACATATAGCTACTCCTTTTTGTACTTTAGCTTGATATAAAAATTTAGAAGCTGCTGGTACTAAAAAAGACAATATTATTCCTCCAATAATAATAACTATAATAAATTCAAGTAATAAAAATCCTCTTTTATATTTTTTATTATAATAAA